>JAGXNZ010000075.1 GCA_019894655.1 Promethearchaeota archaeon
CCATTGAACGCGGCATGGGCACGGGCACATCTGATAAATGTAATATCTGCTCTTTGTGAAAAAATATCCAATTCGTTAACTAATCTAGATACAAATTCATAGACCGATGATGGAATTTTGACATCTTTAATCAATTCACGAGCCCTTACGATTTTTTTTCTTAATTCTTCTTGCTCTGACTCGTAATTTTTTATGAATGTTTTAGGATTATCATCAAAATCAATTACTCTTTTAGTAATTTCAGCGCGCAGTTTTGCATCTCTTGGTGCTTTTATTTTTACCTCTAAACCTAGCCTGTCCGCTATTTGTGGGCGAAGATCCCCTTCTTCTGGATTCATTGAGCCGACTAATATAAACCGAGAAGGATGCATAACCGAAATTCCTTCCCTTTCAATAATATTAATACCAGAAGCAGAAGCATCTAACAAAGTATCGACTATATGATCTTGAAGTAAATTTATCTCATCGATATATAGGATACCACGATTAGCTTTAGCGAGAAGTCCAGGGTGAAGACTCCTGATCCCTTCAGTTAAGACCTTATCAATTGAAAGAGAGCCTGTTACCATATCTTCTGTAACTCCCAAAGGTAAGTTAATTAGTCGCATTTCCTTAAATTCTGTTTCTAGGTCCCCCTTTTCTTTTCTTACGCGGCAATCTTCACAGAGATCATCAATATGAGATTTTGGATTGCAAGAAAACTGACAATCTTTAACAACTTCAATATCAGGCATCACTTCCACAAGAGAGCGTACTCCCGTAGATTTACCCGTCCCCTGTTGTCCAGTTAATAATACTCCACCAATTTGAGGATCGATAACGTTTAAAATAAGACCGAGCTTCATTCTTTCTTGCCCTAAAACAGCAACAAAAGGAAATTGAACTTTACGCATAATAATCGAATATAGCTATTTAATTTATAAAGTAGAAAAGTGAAGAATTAAAATAAAGATTTTCCCCTTAAACAATAGATTAGAAATAGGAAAATTAGAAAAAACTTTGCAGATTATTCTTTTCAAGGATTAATACTTCTTAGCTATCTCTGTAAGCCTTTCATTTAGTTGATCAACAGTTACATCCCATTTAGACAGAATTTCTTTTATTTTAGGAATGATGGTATCCCGTTCTTTATACTCTAAATAGTCCATAAATTGTTTAATATTTTCTATTTTGATGAATGTTTCAGCAACGAATTTTCTAATATCTCGAGTTTGATTTTCGATTACCTCGTACACCCTACCAGATTCCCCTTTTCTCATTAATGTACCTAAATATTCATCTGTTCCTTGAATAAGTGAATTTAACTCATTAATGCGGTCATGTACGAACTTTTCATAAGTTTCAAATATATTTTCTTTTGGGAACATGGTAGTAATATCAATTAAGAATTTCTGAGTTAACGTTACTAATTGTTCCCTGCTATCAAAACCATCAACAACATATTCTGTAGTGTGATAAGACGCTTGAATTCCTTTATTTACATCGTCAAGTCTAAATATTTTGAATCCAGGATCCCCATCAAGTTGTTTTACGGGATCGCCTTTTTTATCAGGAAGCTCAATTTGTCTCACTAATCTTTCGGGATTAAATACTAATGAAATAGCAAGAGGATTATTAGTTTGATAACTCAGAGTAGTTTTGATATCAATATGGGACATCATGATCTTAAATCCAGGATGGCTATGCCACCACCCTACAGTAAATTCGCCATTTGAAAAGGCCTCGTCATCGATTATAGAGAGAGCTTCATAATCTTCGTCACTCCATTTATATTGATCAATAACAGCATCCTTATCAAGTTCTTGATGCATTATTGGGTATGATTTTGTAATATATACATTGTCTCCTTCATTTCTTCCAATGCATATACCTGAAACCTCAAGCCAATCGTCTTTGCTAATTCGTCTATTAGCATACCTAACACATGCTGCAACTATGGTCAAATAAACATTTTTGGGAATAAATACAGTCATGTTTTTAATTCGATGATTTCTTTTTTGATATGCTTATATAATATATTATATTTATGTCTATTTTTTTAGATTTTATTTGGCTTCAATTATGGTTAAACCTTAAAATAATCTTTTTTTTTTCAACCAAATATAAAATTATTTAAACTCGAAAATTATGATAATATTATAATTTCAACAAATTAGATTTGTTTCCAATTAATTAGATTGTATTATAAATTGAGCTGATGTAATTATTTCTGAAAAAGGATTTGAACCTCTAAGTAGTCAACTAGGAATTCCGGGAACTTCGTATAGAATTCAATTAGGACTTATAAACAGTAAGTGGGCTATCCGATTGCTAAAAGGCAAAGATGTTATTTCTTCCTACGTTTTTAAAGAAGATGATATAAGCGCTTCTGGTTTTCCTAACCAAAATATCATAGTTGGATGGGTGCTGAGAACAGTAGCAATTCCAAATATAAATCCTCACCAAATTATGAAGACTACACAAGCATTAACTAAGCAGGCTATTACTAATAAGGAAGAAAAGAAAGCTGCCGCCCCGATTTCTGAAGCTAAAGAAATTGAATTAGAAAAAGTGCCAGAAAGCGAAATTAAGAGACCGGCAGTAACAGGATGGGTAAAAGAAGAAGGTAACAAGTCAAACCAAGAATTAGAAGAAGAAAAACGCCAGGCATTTCAAGAGAGAATGAAGTACGTTAAAGAGGAAAAAAGAGCCCAAGAGGATTCACTATCACCATCGAGCCTAAAAACTACAAGAAATTTACCTTCAATCCCTATAGGAGCGAGCGGAGGTCCTTCTCCACCTGATAAACCTACAACTGGAGCTTCCACTTTTTGTCCTCATTGTGGGAAAGATTTAGACTGGAAATTCTGTCCTTTCTGCGGCAAACCTCTACCCCATTAAATTAAATCTTTTATTCTATTATTTCCTTTTAAATTTTCTTACAAAAAAAAGTTGGATTCTTATTTTTAATTAGGTGGTGACTAAGATTGGTTTAAAAATTAAGAATCTAAAAAAAGATATAAATGAAAAAGAAGTATAAATTATCATTCACAAGGCATTTATATTAAGTGCTCAAAATTATTATTGTTAAAAATAAAAATATTGTAGAATAATTTCATTAGTTTCTCAAAAGCTGAAGTGATTAAAATTGGTGAAAGATGTAGATAATAGTGTTGTAAAGATAAAGCCACTTGCTTATTATAAAATGATTTTGCATGTATTACGTTTTGGAAACAAGGCTAGAAATCATAATCAATGTATAGAAGTGATGGGAGTGCTTATAGGGTATATCGAAGATAGCGAAGATAAAAAATTTAAGAATGTTATAATTGAAGATTCCGTACCTATCTCACATGGAAGTAGTGTAGAAGTCGAATTTTCAATAAATGATTATATCTTCTTTGAAAAAGCTAATTCGATGTATCTAGAAAAAAACTGGTTTATGGTTGGTTGGTATCATAGCCATCCTAACCTTTTCCAACATAAAATTTTCTTTTCGCCTACGGATGTAAAAAATCAATTTGGCTGGCAAAATGAATTAAATCCAAGCGGTATAGCACTAGTTTTTGATCACGCATATTTGGAACATCCAGACGATTCTGGATTTAAAGCTATTAGATTAACTAACCCAACAGATATTCGGGATTCGAGCGTTCACGAAGTGAAGACAATTGTTGAACCTCCTGACGATCTAGAATATTATTTTAAAATTGTAGAACTGATTAATTGTGTATACTCAAAGGAACCTCCAATTACAGAAGAAAACGAAACTGCTGATATCTTTGGAGACGTTCAAGTCCCTGAATTGAGCCAATTAAGGTTTAAGCAACCTGAAATAGACAAAGGTAAAATAGTTGAATCAGTTCAGATCGGTCTAGCGAATTTTTTAGATTTTTCTTTAACACCCTTAATTAGCTATTTAAATTCGATAGCGAAAAACATTTCGGGAGAAATTGAGAGTAATAATATTGAAATCAGGAATAGTTTATCTCAATTAAAAAATTTAGTGAACAATGGAATTGATAAGATACAAAGGAAATATAAGGATGATTTAAATTCCGAATTGTTCAACGCTGAAGGTTATGTAGATGATTTTTTAGACCAAATAGATGTATATCATGATGAGATAGGAAAAATTTTGAGAGAAATAGGAGATTTTGTACAGAAGAAGCTAAGTATTTCATTTAAGGAGAAATTTGAGGTATTAAAAAATGAATTCTCAAAAGATTACGACGAATGGAGTAGTAAAATAATTAGTCTCAATACAAATCTAGCTACAAATCTCAAGAACCTTGAAAATTTAGAGAATTCTTTAAACATCTTATCTGAGAAAATAACTACGATAAAAGACGCCACTTTAGTGAAGATTAAAAAGATGCAAAAAGAAACATCAGATCTTACCTCGAAGAAGCATGGTTCAATAAAAAAAACAATTAGTGGCCTACAATCGAATTCTCAAAAGTTTGTAACAAACTTAAAAGCTGCAGTTTTAATTTTAGAGGGAACAAAAGCACCTATCTTTGAAAAAATCGATAAATTGGAATCTGAAAAAAAAGAGCTATTATTAAAAATCAAAGAACTCGAACAAGGAGGTAATAAATAGAGATGAATGAGAGTATAGCTGAAACCAGAGAGAAGGGTAAAGTGTTCATACGAATGAGTGCGTATAAAGACATTCTTACTCATGTTTTAAGATTTGCAAATAATTTGTTTGACTTTAATGAGCAGGTTTTAGGATTTTGTTTAGGTAATAAAGACCCTGACGGCGATAATATTGATGTAATCAAAGTTATTCCTATCTTGCATGGTGATCAAGTAGAATTAGGGTTTTCAGAAAAAATTCATAAAACACTTGAGCAAATAAAAGAAGAAGTTAAAGAGGGGGATCCTACAGTTGTAGGTTGGTATCATTCACACCCCAATAGCGATGCCTTTTTCTTTTCAGATGTTGATAAAAAGAACCATTTATATTTCCAAAATGAACAAAACCCCTTAGCATTTGGAATTGTCTTTGATCATTCTAAGCTTAAAAAAGCCGATCAATTAGGATTAGAAGTATTTCAATTAAAAAATCACAAATTAGGCGAAAAAAGTGGAATTATTAAAGTGAAAAACGAAGTTGAGCTTCCAAAATCCTTAGATTTCTTCAGATGGGTTCGAGAGCTTGTTGAATATGGTCAAGCGAAGAATCCTGCTATAATACGCGAGAAGTTAGAGACGTTTGAAGGAATTCCAGGCGATCTTCAAGAAATTCCGATGCCAAATGGTCAAGCTCAAACGAAATTCGACATAGATTATCCTGATATTAATCCAGTTATAGATGGCTTTAAAAAAGGATTACAGAATTTATCAAGCTTAGTGTTAACTAATTATAAATCTGAATTAGAATTATGGTCTACGGAATTTAATGATGGAGCATTAATAGGTCTTAGTAAATTAAATGACTCTCTATCAGAAATGAATTCTGCAATTAATGGGGGTTTCGAAAAAGTAGAAAAATGGATTGATTTAAAATTTAAAGAAAGGCTAGAGGAATATAAAGAAAAGGTTGAGGGATACGTAAGAAAACGTCTTGAGGGACAAGAAGAATTAAAATCGAATACCCAGGAGATTAGTGAAATCTTAAAAAGTGAAATCAGTGAATATTTAGATCAAAGTATCAGTGATACTTCTAAATCTATAAAGAATAATCTCAATGAATCTATGAATAAACTCTACGAACTATCTAAATTAGACACAGATACAAAAGAGAAAATTGAAAACTCAGCCAACCAAATCTCAAATTTAACGAATCAAATAGAAAATCTTTCTATCGATATGTTAAAAGGAATAAGTGCGATTAATCATCCCTTTGAAATAAACATTACAACCAATCTCGATAATGTAATTTCAGAATTAGAAATTTTTAATGACGATTTTGTTGAGCTTGAGAAGTTAATTGAGAGATTACAAAAAATAATTCCTGATTTCCGAAACATTAAGAAATAGTAGGATTTCTACTTTTTTTTATAAATTTAAAGCAAATAGATCATATGAATAAATTTTGAAGACTTGCGAATTACTTATGTCAGTTTACGAAGACAACAATTCGGGATACTGAAGTCTTGCAACTTTTGATATTTGTAATTGGTATTTCGGAATTTGAGTTTTTAGTCGTTTTAGTTGATTGTTTTTAGCTACATTCGAGAGGATTCTCCCAATTCTGTCGACTTTAATATCGATGCCATAATTGTCTTTTAAGACTGAATTTATTTTATATGAGGACAAGATAACTATCTCTGATATGTTTTTCTCAGCCAAAAGTTCAATGCCTTGTTTGACCAGTTTTATCAAACTTTCTTTATCTGGTTTATCTGATTGATTACCCATTTACATTAATATATTATAATTGAAGCCTTTTAAATTTTCAGCTGTGAATTACATACTAATTTGCATTTTGATTGGTTTTATTTAATTTAATTCATTTAAGAAAATAACAATTTTTTAATTCTAATTAAACATTTTCCCTCATTAAACTTACTTTTTCGATGAAAATGAATGCTAAAGAAAGTCTAACTAAAATAAAAAATTCTCTACAAAAGAACATTCGTAAATTATTTATACAAGAACTTTATGTAGAAGGAGAGGACCCACCAAAATCGTATTTTGGAGAGAAGAGGTTCTTTGGATTATACGCTATTTTTTTATTTTTTTCGTTTTTATTGTTAATTGGTATAAATTTTCCTGGTACATATTTGAATGTTCTTACCCTTGGAAATCCATTTGTTTTTGGAAACGCATTGGTAGGCTTTTTTCTCACATTATCATTATTATATAGTGTTGACAAAATTAGATTGTTCATTTTTGAAAAACAATCAACGATTAAACAGATTATTTTATATACTGGAATGATTTTTGGTTTCTTCATCCTTTTCCTATATATCTATAATATAAACACAAATTTAATAAGCAACTTATTAGGATTGTCAACAGTCTGGCTAGTACTATTAAGTATTCGTTTCTATATGTATTCCAGAAAGTTTGCAACTAAAATTGAGGCAAAGTTTATAGCTAAATATTCTGCTATTCGACGATTTTTAGCTTTCATTGCGCCATATTTTATTTTAGCAGTGTTAGTTGTAATAGCTCTGTTTTATCGCAGTCTGTTAGTCTATATTTCTCTTGATTTTTTCGGTCCTTTTGCTCCCAGTGAAGCAGTAGGAGTTTATGAATTAGAAATGCGCTTAATAATGCCTTTAATTTATTTTAGTTTAATTTTAACTCTCCTATTCATTATATTTGAATTCGTATTTACACGAAGAAAAGCCGAGACAAAGAGGGCAGGATTGTTTGATAACTACACTTTTTCTTTAATTGTTTTATTTATATTTTTCTTTCAGGTCTTTCAGTTATCCTTATTCTTAATTTTAAATCCAGTAACCATTACTGCCCTAAAAGCGACTGTAGGTGCGAATAGTTCAACAATCTGGTTTATTTTTATTTTAGAATTTGCCGTATCTATGATTTTCTTGTATAGAATCATCAAAAAGTTAGGGCGTTCACTAGAATGGAAACTTCTCATATTTAAAAGAGATGGTCTAATTCTATTAATTTTAGGATGCGTTCTTTCTCAAACTCTTACACGTTATGCTTTACAGAATCAAATTCCAAATCAAATAATTACTCCCCTTGGACAGTTTTTAATGGCAGATAAATTCATTATCTCTATAATAATGATTATTTTCCTCGGGAGTACTCTGCTATTTTATTACTTAAAACCGCACGAAACTTCAATGTTTATTCGTTTGCAGAAAGAAACGGTAGATCAAGAAGAGCAAAGTATGGATAGAATTTATAAACTATTAAGGAGCGAATACTTGAGAAGAGGAGATGGTTTTCCTCTAGAGATTTTAGAACGGGAGTTGGTTAGAGCTACTAAGCTTTCTAAAAATAATATATATGCTCTGGTTGGATCACTTGCGAAGAGTAACATGAATATTATTTTGAAAGATAAAAAAGACGATCAAGGGCGGTACCAGAAATATGTAGACTTTACTTCCATTCTCGAGAAGTTCGATAAAAAAGGAGTTGCACAAAAGAAAGCAAAAAAATATCTATCAGATCGGCTCTTCACAACTATGAGATCGGACAAATCTAAACAACTTGACTTACACGTTGATACAACTCAAAATAAGGCTTCGGATCAGTTTATTTCTTCTCTAACTTCGGATTACACAAAAAAACAAGAAGATGAATTATCTTTTGAACAGAAGCAAAAAGATTCCTCACTTTCCTTTACCCAAAAAGAAATTCCTCAAGCATTAAAAAATAATATCATAGAGATATTAAAAAAAGAATATGCATATCGGATTGAAAATCTGGAGAAAAACCCCGATTTTCATTATTGTATTTCAGAAATCGCGTCTGAAATTCAATTGGAAACTCGCATCACTCCGGGTCAACTTTATCCCCTTTTGGAAAGTATTGCAGCAGATGATCTAGAATTAAGTTTAGAGAAAAATCCAGAGGAACCTGAAGATAAACGTATCATTTTCTTCCCCATCGCGGATGATAACTTAAGCCACACCCTCGCTAATTTTAGGCCAGAAGCATATAAAAAGATAAGAATAAAAATAACCAAAAATTTTTCTAAATTTTTAAATCGAAAGAAATCTATAGCTATTTTTCCTAAACTTAGCAAGCAGATTGGCGAAAATACGGAAGTACAAAGGGCGTGGAATGAAATATACAAAATGCTTAATAAGTTCTATCCTAAGTATGTTGAAATCGTTGAGAGGATAAGACTAGGAGTAGAATTACCAAAAATCTTACAAATTTTTCCTAAAAAAGACATTGATATTTATCTTTAATTCTCAATCATGCGCTCTATCGATCCGAAAATCTCTCTGAGGACCACATTTTTAGGGCTATCTTCCTTTCAATTGCTGGCAATGTTTAGAAGAGGTATGTTTTATACTTACCTATCTATTTATATGAGAGATTTTTTGCTTTTATCTGTAACCGAAACGACACTTTACGCAACACTGCCAATGCTAATGAGCGTAATTTTTCAAAATTTTGTTTGGGGGCCATTAAGTGACAGGTTCCAGAAGCGCAGAACATTTATAATATTAGGAGAGGTTTTAGCAGGTATTGGGACAATCATTGTCTGGTTTGTTCACTCAATTGTCTCTAACTTGTTAATAGCAGGATATGTTATTATTGTTGGATTAATGTGTATTGAAGCGTTTTGGTCAATGTCGAATATTAGTTGGAGCGCTCTTATTAGTGATATTTATCCATCTAGAGACCGTAGTAAAATTATGGGACAATTAACTAGCGTAGGGGGTTTTGGAAGAATAATAGGAATATCTATAGGAGGAATACTCTACAATAACGGTTTTGGTTTTCGTGATGGACCATTATTCCTCGTAGCAGCACTAGTTATGTTTGTATCTTCTATCCCTATGATTTTCGCTCCTGAAGGTGGAATTAAATCTAGAGAAGATATAGAAGTGGAGATTAATGATAATACAACACAAAACTACAATTTTAAAGTTATTTTCATCGTTTTCATTATTTCTTTAACATTTATTAATTTTGGACGCAATTCTATCGCGACGATCTATAGTCAATATTTAATTTTGGATACTGGATTTGCGGTTGATAGCATATTATTGAGTTATATTGCAAATACTCGATCGTTAGCAGTGCTAACAATAGGTTTTTTAGCTGGGACTTTAAGCAAAAAGTTTGGACATTCTCGAACTCTAATATTAGGTGTGAGTTTATCTATTTTCGCATTAATTATCACGGGATTAACAGATAATTTGATATTGATATTTGTCGGAAGCTTTTTTATAGGTATGGGTGAAGTTATTATTTATGCTGCCTCTTATGTCATTGCCTCTAACTTGATACCTTCCAAGGTTAGGGCAAAATTATTTGGAGTATATAATACGACTTTTTTTCTTTCTTGGGGATTAGCTTGTACAATCATATCAGGTCCATTGATAGACTTTTTAATCTACAACGGTTTTGAGGAAGTTATCTCTTACCAAGCTGCTTTTATTGTAGGAGCTATGATAACAGGAATAGGATTAGTTATTTTTTTAG
>JAGXNZ010000076.1 GCA_019894655.1 Promethearchaeota archaeon
AGCTTTCATGCGAAGACAGACTAAACAAATTAGGACTGAAGACTTACTCATCGAGATCAACGTTACAGGAACAAATGACGATTCTTTGGTCAATATTCAAATATCCGGAGGTTCTGAGGCACTGCAATTGAGAAAAATTATAGAGCGATTAGATTATATTCAAAGGGAGGAGTAATTTAGATTTTTTTTGAAATGGCGAAATCTAGAAAAAAAAGGACAAAAACTATCCCAAAAAAGGAATTAAGCCAAAAAGAATATCATCTTATTGAACTAGCAAAAATAGCATGGGATAAGACTCAAAAGGCTTTTTATTATCCGCCTTTAGATCTACCCAATTTTGTCTTCGACTACACACACTTGGAGGGATTTTATATAGAGCCCCAAAATAAATGGAAAATTTCAATGAATTTAGCAAATGCACCTCTTTTCATTGACGACCAAGATTATATAAACTACTTTCACGCCGTCTCTCTTCACGAGGTTTCTCACTACCAGATCATTCCATATGATGGATTAATTAACGCAAGATTATTGAAGGCTGCTATGAAAAGTGTCAACGAAAATTTTGCTCCGATCGTCGTAAATGTGTTTGCTGATTTGATAATTGACGCTAAACTTCATAAAAAAGAACCAGATCTGATTACATGGGAGCTGAAAACAACTTTTAATCACCTATTTGAAAAAACCAAGAACAAACAAAGTGAATTCTCTAAGTTCCTTTTTCGAGCGTATGAAAAACTACTCAATATTAAAATTGCAGAGAGTGGTTCGTTCGTGAGTGTAGAAACCGTTGCTGAAAAAGTAGTTAATATCGTTAAGAAAAATTTTGAAGATGAAACATTATGGGAAGAGAAGGTCTCTAAAATTGCTTATCATTTAAGAACATTAGTCAATAAAACCTTTACGCTGGTAGGAGCAGGAGTCCGTATGGGTGATGGTAATACGAGACGAAAGACTCCTGGTAGAAGTAGCTCCACTGTTGAATTTCCCGAGGATGTTTTAGAAATCATGGATAATCCGCTCGAAAATAAGAATATAGATAAATTAAAAGAAGATAACGAGGAGGAATTAAGCCAGAAAGCAGAGGAATTTGCTAGAGAAACACCTTATTCGGAATATGGGGCTCCTGCCGGTCAAGCAGGAATTTTGATAGATGGGAATCCTTTAACTACGTGGTACAGGGGGCTCGCAAAGGATCTCATAGAAATTAAAATTTTCGAAGAAAAACCAGGAGGTCAGCTCCCAATTTATCCAGAAGTTTGGCGGATAGGAGAACCGTTAGAAGATTTAGATGTTGTACAAACGATCTTAAGTAGTCCAATTATCATCCCAAATATCACAACCCGTAAATGGCTAAAGAAATATGGCAAGGGTCATTTAACTGAAAAGCAGATTCCAGATTTACTCCTTATTCTCGACTCTTCTGGATCTATGAACTGGAATTATCTCGCAAAAAGTTCTAGGGGTGTTTATCATACGGCGTTATTGGCTTCTTTTGCTGCTCTCCATTTTGCTGCCAAAAAAGGAGTTAAATTCAGCGTTATTAATTTCTCAAATCGTGCAGATGTTTGCGATTGGACTTATGATTACATAAAAGCAGAACAAACTCTTCTAAGATATCAAGGTGGGGGAACTAATTTACCGATTAAAGCTATAGTAAAGCAGAGTGAGAAATCAGAAAGAGATACCTTAATATTTATTATAACTGATTTTGGTATCTATAATTGGGGCAAATCAAAGAAAACTATTATTGATTTAGCTCAAAAAGGACACAAAATTGTGGGTTTTTTTATTGGGAGCGCAAAAATTCCTGAGGAAAAGTTTAAAGGTCTGCTCGATAAAGTAACATTTTATCCAATTAAAAACTCTAAAGATTTAATTAACTTAGTTATAGAAGAAGTTAAGAAGTATTATTTAGCGTGACTTTCAAAACTGCTTATTCATTTCACGCAAGTATTGTTTCATGAAATATCTTTGACTATCGCAATACATTAATCTCTGTTTCTCCGTTAAATGCGTGCATTTGTGTAACAC
>JAGXNZ010000411.1 GCA_019894655.1 Promethearchaeota archaeon
ATATTGATAATAGTCATACTTAGTATATAAGGATTCTAATATAAGAATAAGAACTTTTTAAAGGAATACTCCTAAATCTTTACTGAGAAAAAAGTTGTCTATCTTTGAAATACAATTTTTCAATAATTGCGTTAAATGCTTCTATTACACCCTCTCCAGTTTTCGCAGAAGTAATATAATATCCCGCAAAATCAAATTTTTTAACGAGTTCTTGAATTTTAACTGAATCAATATTGTTAGTCTCTATTAAATCAACTTTGTTGGCAAATAAAACAACAGGGACATCGCCACAGTATTTTTTTAAATTGTTAGACCAATTTTTTATATGAGTGAAGCTGTCCTTACCTAAATCGTTCGCTTCAAGGCTACTAATAATGATTGCTGCTTTACTTTCTTTGTAAAATAATGGCTGCAAAAAATTAAAGTCATTTTGACCTGCGATATCCCAAAATATTAGATTAATAATATCTCCATTCAATTCTTTATCGTATCGTGAGAATTGGGCACCAATTGTTTTGACATAATCTCTTTTAAAAGTTCCTTTAGTATATTTCTTTATTAGCGATGTTTTTCCGACTCCTCCATCTCCAATTATTGATATCTTGAATTGTAGCTCCTGAGGATTAGTCATTTTCTATTTTAGTGGTTCTCAAACTTTATTGTATTTCTAATGTAAAATTAGGTAATGTTTAATATAAAACTTTAGTTGAAGAATTTTAATAA
Source organism: Promethearchaeota archaeon (assembly GCA_019894655.1). The sequence goes on from JAGXNZ010000411.1 coordinate 724, forward strand.
TGATAATCCTTCAACATTTTTTCGATAATATTCTCCATTATAAGAAGTTCAAAATGGAAAATTTCTATTAACACTTGGATTTAAACTTTACATTAATTTAGCGCAACATTTTTGACGATAAATGTCTCTGTTACTACCGATTCAAGTAAAGGGATCTCCTTTAAGTGAATAAATCGGTTTGCTTGAAAATATCTAATCAAAATTTGCCAGATTCCTTCGTTTTGAATATCTTCGATGAAAGATTTTAACCTTTGAAAGGCGTAATAAGATTCACCTTCGTATACATAACAAATAAAAAATGGAGCAACAGATTTCATAAGGAGCGTGTATTTCCCAAAAACGAATCGATCAAGGTCTTCTGAAAACGTTTCTTTCATAAAATAATTTATAGTTGTCAAAAAACCGCTAAAAAGATGAGATTCAAATTCTTTTATTTCAATAAACGAGTGAGATAATAATGGAATACCACCTTCAGTTATTATTAAAACTGAAACAGGATTTTCTTCTGATGTTTCTGGTGCTGCAATCATTCGATTTTTTACCATGTTCTCCATTTGCTCGTTCAAGCCGGCAAGCTTCCAGCGTTCAGATAAAGTCGCTCCTGATTCTTTTAAATTCTCCCACATCTTTGATTTCTTAAGTAATTCGTCGTGTTCATAGGAAATTTTCATTGCTAATCGTTTTATTCCGTACGATTCAGCTATTTTTTGAGCTTGAGTTAAGAATCGTCGGGCCGCTTTCATTTCAAAATTTAATAAAGCTAATTTCGCTTGTAATATGAATGCTTCACAAAAAACTAGATAGGAATGTTGTTCCTCGGCTATAGTTAATAATTTAGCAACGTAATAATTTATTTCATCGAGTATTTCACTATTATTATTTTGACGAAATTCGGCAAGAAGTAAGTCACAAAGATGGATAATTGCGATTATGTGGCTCTTAGGCCATATAGTATCAGTTTCAATGATTTCTTTTAAAGATTCTTCAGCCTTTGCTTTATCTCGAGTTCGAGAACTCACTTTTAACATTAAAGCTTTACTTAAAGAGAACATCAAGGGGTAAAATAAAAACATACCACTTCCTTTTTTTTGATTATATACATATTCCAATCGATTGAAATACTTCTGAGCAAGTACATTATCGCCATAATCAAGAGCCATAAGACCTAAATTAAAAAGTGGTATTTCTATAGACATATCTTGAGTTTGACTTTCACGAAGTAACAAGCTTTCTTGATAATATTTTAGAGCTATATCATAATCGCCAATCGTAGCATAAATATCTCCCATATCATTAAGACAACTTGCAACCTGTCGAATGTTATTAATTTTTCTAAATAACTCTAAACTTGTTAAATAGTGTTTCAAGCTAATATTATACTCACAAAACCAAAGATTTGTCAACGCAAAATAGAGATTAGAGACAGCAATCCAGTAATGGTTAAATTTAATTTTTTTCGCTAATAACAACGCTTTCGTGCAGTATTCTTTTGCAAGATCAAACTTGGCTTTTCCTTGCCACATTATTCGTGCCATTAACGTATTAGCCCAAACCATTTCGAATGTATTTTCAATTTCTTTTGCAAATCCCAAGGTCTTTTCCAAAAACTTCTCTCCTAAATCTAGATTATTTGACCTCATGTAAACCATGGATTTTAACAGGCTTAAGCGAGCTTCTCTTCGGATTAGTTTAATTTCAGATGTTTTATGAGGTAGTTTTAATAAAGCCTCAGCTTTTTCAATTAATTTGTGAGCTTCTTCAAATTTGAAAGTCTGGCTTAATCCAATGATAGCAAAAAATAATCCATCGAACGATTGAAGCTTATCGTTAAGTTCTTGACCTTCTTTAAATATCTCTTCCCCCAACTTAATAAGTTCTTCATTCTTGAATTGATAAAATAGAATTAAGCCCTTAAGAAACTGAAAATGACTTTTTTGTTGAAGACTAAGCCTCTCATAAAGGCTCTCATCATTTAGTATTTCAAGAGTTTCATCAAGCTTGCCAGTATCAAAAAGTTTTTCTGCCAATATTAGTTGATTTAGCTCTGAATAAGACATAATATTAATTATTATGGATTAAACCTTATGAAATAATAAGCCATCTATAATTTTAAATCTAGTGTAAAATTTCTTTATGAAAAGACTTTCATTTGGATTTTATCATCAAATTGATAGTTAATAGGCTAAAAAAAAAAAAGATTTTAAAATTTATTTTCTATTTGTTATGATTGACTTAGCGTTGTTGAACCTATTTTTCCATGTATTTTGTCAGAGAGGATATCGGGCCGACCGGCAATTCCATTGGACCGAAAGGCGTTTCAACTTCCCATATAACTGCAGCAAGGGCCCATGCTCCTTGTTCCAAAATGTCAATTGGATTTTCAGGAGATCCGGGGGTATATATTCCGGGATCTTCTATACAATATTCCGCTGTAGGACTTAAAAACATTAAAATTGGTGCTGATATGTATTTACCTCCAGTATTTGGCATGGTTATTGGAAACAAATTTCGAAAAAATACCTGGAAATCGATATCAGTAGTTTTAACTCGTCCCTCACCCATGACCCACCAAACGTTAATAAACCAGACATTAAAGATTGGGCACAAAAAATAATGATCGGTCGTTAGAAGTAATCCATCTTTGAGCATTCCTTTCATCTCATACACTTTTTCCCCTGAATTATCGTAGATTTTTTGATGGAAAATTACTTTAGCCGATGGGAGCTCACCGCTTCCACCGAACTCAATCTTTCCTATGATAATATTAGTAGTTTCAGGGAAATCTAGATCATCTCCTATTGCTATGAATAAGAAGCGATTAGATCCAGCTGCCATCACTGGTGTTACAATTGATATTATAGCTATGAAAAATGACGCTGCGATAAGTGCTTTAGTCACTTTTGATTTCTTTTTCACTACCATTTTCACCTCAAATAGTTTTTTTTTATTCAACTCATTTTTTATTTTTGGTTTAATCATCTTTACGATGATTCATTAAATCTTGAAACTTCCTCTCATTAATAATTGAGCTTCCGATAGTTTCACGATAGTTTCGTTTATTTATGGAACTTTTATGAAATAGATATATTCAAGTTAAATTTTCCAACATCAATTTAAAACTAGGAAACTTGAAATAAAATTA
>JAGXNZ010000412.1 GCA_019894655.1 Promethearchaeota archaeon
AAAATATCAGAACTGTAGTTAATTATAATGTTTTCAATTGATAATTCATGTTCAGGAGTAATATCTTTTGGATTAATTTCAGTGATTTCTGTCATAAGTTTGAGTTCATCCAACTCAATTTGAGTAATCAATGGAGTAAAACGTACTTGAAGGTGTTTTTTTGCATAAAATTCATTATCTATACGTATTATTTGAGTGTAGTTTTGTATTAAATTTTCACCAATAGGGGCGAATAAAACCCCCTCTGAAGAATCAAGCTGAAGTAACAATGGGAGAATTTTTTCTTGTTTAATAGCACCAGTAACAAGTATTTTTTGCCACGGAGCTAATTCCATTAGACCATTTAATGGATTATCTACAATTACGCTTATCCTTTCTTGAAGATTATTTCTTTCTAAATTATCTCGAGTAATCTTGGCAATATCCTGATTTGCTTCTAATATTGCGATTTTCCCTTTAGGGGCTAATTTATGTGCTAGTGCGGCAATATACCCACTTTTAGCTCCTATGATAAGAAGATCGTCATCTTCTTCTAATAATAAATGCTGTAGCATAATTGAAATCATGTGTGGAGCAGATATAGTTCTAAGTGTTTCAGGATTCAATTTATCGAGGTAAAATAACACCGGAGCATCGGTATAAATTTTAAAATGGGAACTTAATTCGTTTGGGATAAATTTCTTAAGAGGTACATCTAAAAAGGCTTTTACTAATCGGATATCTCTCAAGTACCCATTATAAATTAGTGTAAATAATAGCTGAATTTTTGACCGAAATAATTTACGACTCTCCATTTAGACAACAAGATAATGATAAGATTTAAAGTTATTATATCTTTTTATATTAAAATATTCGATCTATGTAATTATGTCACTACTTTAGGTTATTACTTTTATGTTTGTTTTAGATGCATCAAACATTAAAAATGCAAGAATTACGATATTTTTGATAACATTCAATTCGCTCCTGTATTTTTTCTTCTCTTTTGGTTTAGAAGATGTTTTTTATCTGTTAGTTCAAATCAACAGTAAAGTGATCTATGATTTAGAACTGTGGCGTTTAGTAACTTCAATGTTCCTGCACGGAGATTTTCTTCACCTTTTCTCAAATATGTTTTCTCTATTGATTTTTGGATCGTATGTCGAACTCAGCTTTTCAAAATACAAATTTGTCTTAATATACTTCATTTCAGGTTTTTTAGGAAATTTGCTTACTTTATTTCTTTTACCTTCAAATATAATTAGTTTAGGAGCCTCTGGAGCAATTTTTGGGTTAATAGGAGCTGCGCTATCGATTTTGATTACAGATAGAAACAATCCTTTAATTATTTTAGGATTGATTTATGCTTTTTACTTCGTCATCACATCCTTTTTACCTGGAATCAATTATTTTGCTCATATTTTTGGTTTATTAGGAGGTTTCGCAACAGGATATATTTTCAGAAGAAATAGTCGTAAAGAACAACCATATTGAGCCCACTATTTTTTTTTCCTTTTACTTCTCATTGCTAACTCCATTGTAAAATCTTTTGGGCATATGACATTTAATGGGCATGAACCACATTTAGGATAAATCGGTAAACAAATTTCTTGACCAAATCGTACAAATAAGCGATTCACCCTAATCCACTGGCTTTTTGGTAAGATTTCTTTCAATTTTTTCTCAGTTTGCTCAGGTTTAGTTGTTTTAATCCATCCTAATCTATTTGGAATCCTATGTACATGCGTATCCACTGGGATTGCAGGAATATTAAATGCATATACCAACACGCAATTCGCTGTTTTTGCGCCTACCCCTGGTAAAGAAACTAACTTGTTGAAATCCGGTGGTACTTTCCCCATATAATCTTCTGAAATGATCCGAGAGACTTCTTTAATACGAGCAGCTTTAACCTTATAAAATCCTGATTTATGTACTAAGTTCTCTAAGATTTCAATATTTGCGTTAGAAATCTCTCGGGGAGTTTTAAATCGGGAAAATAAACTCTTTGCAACTTCTTCGGTACTCGAATCTCTCGTTCTCGCAGAGAGAATTGTCGCTATTAATATTCTAAAAGGATCATTTCTTTTCTTTGCTAATTGATCTAAATGGGTTTCTCCTTCTATAGAGTTCTCTATTTTATTTAAGATTTCTACATAGTTCATGATTTAGCTTGATTCATCGAGTTTTTCGAAAACATAAAGTTTTCTTTTGAGAATTTGATTTTTCTTAGCATCAAGGATTGCTCTAACGTGTCCTTGTTTAAATTGGAGCTTTCTATTTGATTTGTTTACTATTCTATTTAAATCAAGCATTGGTACGAGTTTGAATTTGTAAAAATTTGCCATTTCTTCTATTCTTAATTGAACATCTCCTCCGTCGATAGTGCTAAAAACGGGTGCGATTATACTAATCCTACCTTTGGGAGTTAAAACTTTGTAACTTTCCCTAAAAGTAGCTTTATATAAAGGATTTAATTTAGTTTCAATCAAGTCAACAACTTCAGTATAATATGGTTTTTGCTTGTAAAATGGACCCAACTCTGGTTCTGTACAAATTCCGTCAAATATTTCTGCTTTCAAAACTGAAGAAAGTTGATTTATGTCAACTCTTTTAATTTTCTCGTTTAACATATATGGCACTGATTCTTCGAGTTCGTTTAATAACCAGTGTATGTTCCTTCTAGTATTTTTCACTTTAGTTTCGTCATTGTCCGTTCCAAAAATTTGAAAGTCTTCAACTAAAGCAAATAACAATATGGTCCCATTACCAACGAATGGATCCAGAATTGTTTTCCTTTCTCTCCGCTCAAATAAGTTTAAAAAATTTAACAGTATGAGAGACAATTTGGGTGAAATAGCGCTTTTAAACTCTTTAAATGGTCTTTCTTCATCAATTCGTTTTTTAAAGTTAGGATCGTCACAAGTAAGCGTTCTTGCAATGTAAAAGCCTTCCTCTGTGAATCCGAAAATAATCTCAGCTCGATCTTTATTGAACAACCCGTATTTAATAATGTGATGAGGGAAAATTGGGTTTAAATTACCGGCATCAATATTTTCTTGAGGGTATTTATAATATAAGGATTTCTTAGCACCATTTTCTTTTAATAAACCCATGATTTCTTTATTTAAAAATGGTAAAAAGTGTTTTAGGAGCACTTCAGAGTAATAAATATCATCATAGAGATTAGGGTAAATTGAAACAGCAAAAAATATACTTTCTCGTCTGATACTAGGAAAAACCTTTTTTAAAGATGAGTCGATAACTTTAAGAATCTCTTTCCTCTTTATATCGACCTCCTTATACTTTTCAATTTGTAATGGAAACGCAAAATGCATGGTTTGGATGTCAATAAAATCATAAATCTCGGCGATTTTTTGGCATCCGCCTAGCGTGTATTGAAGCTCCATTAGTTTATTTGCGTATAATCTATTTTCATGCAAATCATCGAATTCTACAATGGCAATATTTGCCGAATAATCAGTAATTCGGCCTTTAAACTGCGAATTTATCAATACATTATCAAGTTCAGCCAAAGACAATTGCCAGTTTGACCCTAAAACAAATAAGAAGCGATTCATAGTCAATTAAAAATAGGTTGCTTAAGTTTAAAAAGC
>JAGXNZ010000413.1 GCA_019894655.1 Promethearchaeota archaeon
GCTATGGCCGCAATTGCTAATATTAAATTGATCAAGGGTTCTTCAATTACATTTGTCTTGCCACTACTCCCTCCTCCCCCAGATATAACAATTACACTCACAGTTTGATTAAAAACAATATATGAAATTGTAAATTTTACATTATCAATCGAGATATTAATTGGTTGATCTAAAATGAAATCATCTGCTAGATGAACTTGAATTGAAAGTGTAATACTCTCGTTTAAAGGAATTAAATTAGTGACATCATAATCCCCTGTTATAGCCTCTTGAAAAGTATCTTTTAATGTACTTAATTTTATCGTAGGATAATTATTTGATGGAAAACCGTTTATAAGAAATCGTAATTCTGAATTTTCTGCTAAAAAAGATGTTGCCTCTGTCCAATTTTTATCAATTTTATGTTCAAAATTTAATTTTGCATCAGTTACTTGCACGCTTGTGTAATTTATCATCCCTCCCTGCTGACTCCAGGATAATGAAGTAAACTTATCTATTATCTTACGGTAAGTAAATGTTAAATTAACAGATTTAATTCTTACATCATTAAAATAATCGAAATCATAATTAGGATCAGTATTATCAGCACTAAATGTTGAAATTCCGAGAATTAATGTAAAATTATCATGACCAACTGTATCTGCTTCAAGAACTCTATTTAAGAAGAATCTGATATCGGTTTCATTTTTTGGTTCAATTATTTTCTCTAAATCTAAATATCCAGGAGGAGGGAGCCCATCATATCTTCCTAAAAAACGAGTTCTATTTTCTGCTATTAGAAAAGTGTTATCTTCGGAAACATCCATATCTGAAACTTCAACTGTAAAATGTATATAATCGTATGAAGTTCTTTGATTTAAACCACGATTTACCCCCGCGGGACCATCAGAATATGTTGCAAGTGTGTCTCCAGGCACATCAACATTTTTATCAACACTTGCATTCATTGTTGCTTCAATTGACGCTGAGATAATCTCATAATCGGACATATCAAATCCCATACTAACATTATACCTCCAATAAATATGGGGGATTTGATTAGCTGTTGGATCACTCCAGTGATGACTGCAATATACGCCATATGTGCCAACATTATATCCATTGTTAGGATTATTTTCAAATCCAGTTTTATTAAATTCTACCCAATCTGAGGGAGTTTGAAACACATTAGAAACTGTTTTTATTTCTTCTTCACCTAATACTAAATAATCTGCTTGTTCTGAACTGAAACTTGCTTCAACATCACCTGAATCTCCTTGAGTGGTATTAAACCATGGATCTATAGTTTGAGAAGAGAAGTCAGCATTTTCTAACCAGGGTATATTATTAAAACTAATATCAGCTGAAGCTTGTGGTATCTTTTTCTCCTCATTTACAGTTGATTTGATTTGAGAAGAATTAGAGTAATCAAAATTTGATCTCTCATACAATAATATATTAAGAGATAATAGAATTGACAAAATGAAAAAACATAATAATATCCTATTCAGATGGGGTTTTATTTTCATTTAATTTCACCCCCTGGATTAGCTTGTTTTCCTATTTCTTTAGTTAACTTTTTTGAAGATACTTTTAGTGATTTTTTAACAATTTTATCTGCTATTGCAATTTCTTTAGAGGTCTTACTCCTTGACAATTCAGAAGATATTCGCTTATTGAACAAAACCTTAAAAATTTTTTCACGACTAGTTATGTTAATATTCGGTGAATTCTTCTTTTTTAAAGTTCTTCTATATTTTCTCACTTTTCTAACAGGTTTAGGATATTTTAATACGAAATAATATTCTAGGAAGTAACCTCCTAAAATAGTAGCTCCAATAATCGCAACTATCGCTATTATTAAGAATAACCAAGGGTCTTCTATAGTCTTATCTCTTCCACTACTACCACCTCCACTACTAATAAGCAGAGCATCTTCAGGTAAAAATACAATGTATGAAATATTTAAATATACACTATCAATTGAGATGTTAATATTTTGATCTAATTCAAATTCATCTCCAATATACACTTGAATCGAAAGAGTAATATTTTCTTTTATGGAAATTAAATTAGTAAGATCAAAACCTCCTGTTCTTGCTACTATAAAATTTCCCAGATAGAGTGAATTGTTATAATTGAGAAGTTTAACATTCGGGAATTTATTTTGTTCTTTATTATTTATTAAAATTCTAAATTCTGAAAATTGAGAGAAAGTCGTTTGATTCCAATCCCTATCAATTTTATATTCGAAATTTGCTTCCGCATTCGTGACTTGAACATTAGTATGATTTATCATATTTCCGACTTGGTACCAGGACAAGGTTGAAGATTTATCTATTTTCTTTTTGTAACTAAATGTTAAATTAAGAGATTTGATTCTACTCTCAACAATTCGATCTATATCTCCGTCACCACTATTATCAGCACAAATTATTGAAATTCCTAAAATAATTGTAAAATTATCATGACCAGGATCTCTTTCTAAAACTTGTGATATATAATATTTTAAATCTTCCTCATCTCTAAAATTAAAAGATGATGTTGCATTTAAAAAGTAAGGTGCAACGGGGTAATCATCTCCTAAATTAGTAGTACTATTATCCCCGATTGTGTAAGTGTTTAATGGAGATAAGTTAAGGCCCGAAACCTCGATTGTAAAAATTATAGAATCAAATAACTCAAAGGCATCAATGGGGTCTCCTGGATGTGCGTAATAATCTCCTTCGACATCAAAGTTTTCATTAACAGTTGCATTCCAAATGCCATCAATTGAAGCTGAAGTTATCTCAAAATCAGACATGTCTCGTCCCATGCTAACATTATACCTCCAAGAAATTGTAGGAAATTGATTTGAATAATTATCATCATAATAATGGTCACACCAAACTCCTTCAGAATCGACATCATAGTTATCGGGATTAGTATCTACATCTGTTTTGTTAAATGGGATCCATAGGTTAGGATTTGCAAAAACATTAATAATTTCTTTTGTGTCATTTTCTCCAATCACCAAAATATCAGCTTGCCCTGAACTATTACTGGCGATGAGATCTCCGGAATCGCCTTGAGTGATATTATTCCATGGTTCTATAGATGGAGATGAAAAATCACCATTTTTTAGCCAAGATACATTTGTAAAAGTCTCTTGAGCAGAAGTTTTAGGTCTTTCTTGAATCTCATCTCTTTTCGAAATTGACGAAGAATCTTGTGAATGATTTGAGTATTGATATAGCAATTCACCCGCTATAAATATATTTAAGAAGAAAATGAATATAACAATTACTACATATGATTTTTTTATCCTTTTACTATGTAACAAGTTCATAATAAAAATATTCTTATAGTCTATATTAAATTATTTTTTACGTGTAAATTAATGATTATCTGAATATATATAAATAATTATTTTTTTTTATAATAATCATAGCAGTAAGGTTTCTATCACCTTTAATCCTTGTACTATTATATCTAGGTGATAATACTTAGAAAAACATTAGAATTTAATTAATAAATTACTTAATAATTAATAATAATAGGATATAAAAATAATAATAAAACAATCTTACATATTAAGGTTAATTTGAGGTTTTAAATTTGATCCAAGGTATTTTTACATTACAATTCCTTTTGAATCAAAAGGAAACTGGGGAAATTGAACCCGAGTTTCGTCCGATTCAATTGATTTTTAGAGAAGATGAAGAATATTTCAATAAGGATAATTATCCAGAGTTGATTGATGAAAACGATATATTTGCCACATTTTATCAACATACTACGGGAATATTTAATCCTAAGAGTGCGATCAGTAATTTTTATACGGGACGGTTAAAGGAGACTCCCTACCAAGTCTTATCATATTTTAGACAGGAAAAAGATGGTTCTCAATTTCTCGCTATTTCTATTTTCGAATTGGATGACGAAATAGAGCTTTTTGAGGATTTAGTAAAAGATTTAGCAAAACGCCTAGATGCTATTTACCAAACTCTATTGAGGGCCCAGAATTCAAAACAGATCTCTCTAATTTCAAATATCAATATTCGTTTGGCTAATGAATTGAAATTTACCCTTTTTCAAATCGAGAGATTATCGAGATTAGTGAAACTACAAAAAGCTGCTTTAATTTACAATAACGAGGAGCGAATTAAAATTTTAGAGATTCTACGTGAATATCCTACCCCAAGAGATAAAATAAAAAGTATAGTAGAAAAGATGAATCC
>JAGXNZ010000414.1 GCA_019894655.1 Promethearchaeota archaeon
AGCATTTATGTATATGCTCACTATGCCTACGAATATGATTGCATCCGTTCTTTTTGGAATAACAGCAATAGGGCTTTTCCTTGCCAAGAGGAAAGATTTAGTGCGAATTACTGGATTGGCTGGGGTATTCCTAGCAATTTCGGCAGGGTTTCCTTTAGCCTTCTATTCCATGTTCTTTTCAGGTGGGGGGCCTAGTTTCTCCATGTTCATCCTGGGTCCAATTGTTAGCAGTTTGGCAGGGATAGGAATATTGCCTTCCAAACTGTGGAATAAAATCATTGGGTAATACAGATTAAGCAAAATTTATTTTCTTTTTTTTTTATTATTATTCTTTCTCGGTCTTTCTTTAATTTGAATTAATTTTCAAATTAAATTCTGTAACAAATAAGGATAAAAACTTCAAAAATGTAATATAAATAATAAGAAATAGTAATATTTTTTTATTCATTTGGTATAGGTATAGTGCTTAGCAAGTATTTTAACAACTTTCAAATTTATTTCAGACTCTAAGTGGAGAATTTAATTTATGGAAAAACTTAATTTAGCATTCAAAATGTGCATATTTGGGGATGCGAGTGTTGGTAAATCGACATTAATAAACCGTTATATTACAGATAAATTTGATCGGGACCTCAAGTCGACTTTAGGAGCGGCAATTTTGATGAAATTCATAGAAACGGAAACTATGAAAATAACTCTTCAAATTTGGGATTTTGCTGGCGAGGAGAGATTTAGGTTCCTTTTACCTAACTATGCAAAGGGATCTTCTGCAGCTATTTTTATGTGTGATATTTCTAATCAAGAAAGCATCTGGAATATCAATAAATGGATTTTAGCATTTGAGGAAGGACTTAATACTCAGGATCCTAAATTCCCCTTAATTGTAGTTGGCGGAAAGTTAGATTTAGAAGAACAAAGATCATTTAATAAAAAGGATATTGAAGCTATACTTAGAGTACGAAAAGAATTTGAATACCTCGAATGTTCTTCAAAAACCGGAGAAAATGTGGATTTATTATTTCAAACTTTAGTCGATAAAATGATGGTTTATGCTGAGATACAAGAAAAAATAAAATAGAAACCATTCTCAATTTTCAGTATAAACTTGAATTAACTTTTTTAGTTTTGAACCTTTTGAGTTTATAAGATGGAAGGGGTAAACATTTGGGAAAATGCCGAATGGACCGTACAGGCACGAAACATAATAAAAGCTGTTAAACAATTCCCAGAAAGCTCTAAAATAATTCTAGTTCTGCGACATTCTCACAGAAATGATCCTACAGAAACTGAATCGATCCACGAATTAAAATTAACACCTCAAGGGCATCAAATTGCTAAAATCTTTGGTCAAAAGTTACCAATTTCAAGAACTATTAGATTGTTTTATAGCGTTGTAGATCGGTGTCTAGAAACAGCAGAAGATATTTTAACGGGATTTGAAAGCGTTGGAGGAAAGGGAACCTTAAATGGGGCATTAACTCCCCTATTTCATGCGGGAACCGCTCCAAAATTCTTTTTAAATCTTTTTAAAAATGAATCTCCCCTCGAATTTATGTATCGTTGGTCAGTTGGTTTTTATTCACCGGATAAAATTACACCATTTCAATCATATTGTCAAAATGCAGCAGAAGTTATCTGGAAAGGAATCAACGATACTCAAGAACGAGGAATAGATATCCACATCACGCACGACATCTTTCTTATCGCGTTAAGATACGGGTGGTTTGGGTTACCTCCTGACCAAGAATGGGTTCCTTTCTTGGGTGGTGTTGCATTCGTTTTATCTGAAAACGAATTACAGTTATTTGATAAAGATCGATTTCTCTCTATTCCTAATCCTTATTGGTGGAAAACTAAAATTTCACCAGAAATATAGAGGAAAAATTTTCACGATTAGGGAAGTAAAGGGCTTAGAACTCAAATCTGCACTTAGTACAGACTTTTTTTTTCATATAAATCCTTCTTGGCACATAGGTAATAATACGAGTTTTATCGTCTACTTCTTTTATGGAAAAACCCGCTGCTCCACAATTTGGACATTTTCTTTTATTTTGTCTCATATTTGTATCAGTAGGAGAAACAGTAGCAGCATTATCTTTTGGTACTTTTATTGTTTCGGCTTGGGGGCTTTTAGATTGAACTGGCCTTGATTGTTGCTGCAATTTCTGAATTTGAGTTTTTAGCAGAAAATTTTCATCTTGCAACAAAGTTACTTTAATTTCACTTTTCTCCAGAAGTGCGAATAATTCTGAAATCTGTGTTTCCAATTGGCTAAGTTCTTCCTCATAATCTTGCGGCAAATCATCTAGATTGTTATACATCATTTATTCGTATACCTCGCTTTATAAAAGATTTGTAGTTCAAAAGCTAAATAAAAATTATGTTAGATTAAAATAAATAGTTTATTCAACCATGAAAAAAAATTGTTTATAAACGAGAAATCAAAATAAAGAATTATGAAGAAAAAATACTATTTACTCATATATCTAATACTTATCATCGTTGCGATATTAGTAATTTACCTTTCTACATGGACGCAAGTAGTCAAAAATTTAATTTTATTGAATATAATTGCTTACATAATAAGAAAACCTCTAATGAGTATTACATCGTTTATTACTAAAAAGCGTTCTTACCGCACTATTGTATCTATTAGTGTAAATATTTTATGGAGCATTTTTTTATTCTGGTTTTTGATTGAGTTTGATCCTACACTGTTTTTTGCCATAGTGCCGTTCTTAGTGGTAGCAGTCTCATTAAATTTTAAAAATATCATTAACAATATGGTTTCAGGAGCGCTTTTATTATCGTCGGACCAATTTGAAATTGGAGATCTAATTGAAACAAATGAAATTCAAGGAATTGTAAAAGAAATCAATTTGAATTATACTAAAATACAAGAGTTAGATGGAGTAGAAATTATTGTACCAAACAGTAATGTGTATGGTTTTACTACAGTTAAATTCACTCACAATAAATTTAAAATATTTGAACCGTTAACAAGGGAAGAATTTCGCAAAAAACGGCATTATAGAGAATATATTAAACTAATTAATAGGATTTTTACCGCAAAAATAAAAACAACGACTTATGTTAAGAAATTAGAACTCTTAGGAAGTATAGATCCTAATTTACTTGATGAGAAGTTAATGAATGTCTTTAAAGTGTATGAACAATTATTCGGGATTATGCCCGATTATGCTCTGAGAACGACCAAGATATAGTACATACCTATAACTTTATAATGCAAGTACCTTATACACACTTCCGCATTATGATTGATAAATTTAACGAACTTTGCGCAAAATATGCTGATATTTTTGGTATCAGACTAAGATTTCACATTCTAGAATACAGCAATGAAATTACTGTAAAATTTCGAATCTTAACCTTGGATTCTAATAAAATACTAAAATGTCAACCAGAATTTGCTAACGATCTCTATAAAGCTATTTTAAGCAAAATAGAGTTTTAATAAATCATAAGATCCTATATTCTTATCTTTTTTTAATTTATAATTTTCTAGGTAAATGTTCATAAAGTAATATGAATTGCATATAGCGTTAATGCAACCTGAAATAATTAAAATAAGAGTAGATTAAAAATGGAAATAAACAACTCAACAAAAATACTCCCTTTAATTGATAAATATCCAAAAGTCTACGACGAATTATATAAGCTTAATTCTAAAGCTAAGAGATTTAAAAATTCAATCGTAAGAAAAACGATAGGAAAAAAAGCAACGCTAGAAATGGTTTCTGTGATATTAGAAGTTCCTTTAGAAAGAATTATTTCAACCGTTAAGAACGCTATTGAAGCTAGTGCTGATATACCTCCAGAGAAAGATCGAAAAGTAATGTTGAAAAAGCTTTTACTTGACATGCATAAAGGCGTCGATATTGAAATATTGAAAGCTCAATTTAAAGAAGCTGTGGGCGACATAACATCTTATGAAATCGCTCAGTTGGAGCAGCAACTTATAGACGAAGGACACTTAGATCCAAAAGAGATCACAAAGTTAAGTGATTTACATGTTGAATTATTTAGGGATTCATTAGATATGAAAGAAGAGTATGAAACCATCCCTGGACATCCAATCCATACATATTTGCAAGAAAACTTAGAAATTGCGAATTTAATACGACAAATCAGATCAGCCCCCGAATCCGATAAAATTGAACTATTTCGCAAATTAGGGGAGATTGATATACACTATGCTCGAAAAGAAAATCAGTTGTTTCCATTCCTTGAGAAACATGGAATTTCTGGGCCACCCCAAGTCATGTGGGCTGTTCATGATGAGATACGACCTTTGTTAAAGACCACACAAATTGAAGAAATAGAATTAGCTTTACAAAAAATAGTGGATATGATTTACAAAGAAGAACACATTCTCTTTCCCATGACATTGGAGTTTTTCGACGAGTCAGATTGGGTAAATGTTCGTGAAGGCGAAAAGGAAATAGGCTTTGTATTTGGAGTTACACCCGGCGACCAGTGGAAGCCAGTAACTACTGCCGATCTTCATAAACCTCTCCCTGCACAATCTGCAAAAGCAGAAGGTACTCTCAATCTCGATATCGGAAATTTAACCATAGAACAAATCAATGTCATGTTGAAAACTCTACCTGTAGATTTGACTTTTGTAAACGAGAAAGATGAAGTAGCCTACTATTCCGATGCAGAAGATCGAATCTTTCCAAGGAGTCGAGGAATCATTGGTCGAACCGTTCAAAAATGTCATCCCCCCAAAAGTGTGGATATCGTAGAAAATATTTTGGAGAAGTTTAAATCAGGAGAAAAAAAAGTAGCTGAATTTTGGATTCAAGCAGGTGACGCTTTTATACTGATTAGATATTTTGCTATGCATGATGACGCTGGAAAATATGTTGGAACATTAGAAGTTTCTCAAGAACTTTCTCGGTTAAGATCTCTTGAAGGTGAACGGCGTTTAGTTCAATGGGGCGATTAGTTTAAGTGTGAAATAAATTCACAGACTTATTCAAACTTTAAAAATTTATAGTTTCCTTTCCACAATAAGGACATATTTTAGCGCCATATTCAATAAGATTCTCACAAAAGCGACATTTTATTTTTAAACCCCTACGCGATAAGATATTCGCTCCTACTGATAAATCTTCAATAAATTCCTTAGCAGTGTCCTGATTGATAATCAAATAATCGCCATCGATTAAGAAGTTAAATTCTTTTGCCCATTGGAAAACTTTTTGAGTGAATAATTTTTCATCCATATCTAAGGCCGTTCTAATCATGTCAAGCCTTAATTTGTTTGAAACTCCCATCATTGACTTAATTCGTCCTACTTTTTCCTGCTCTTCCTTTTCCAGACGGATTTGCTCAGATGATTTGTATGTTTTAGCTTGCTTTAAGAGTTCGTAAAGTTTTTCTGTTTTTGACTTGTCTTTAACATACATCTTTAATTGTTTTTTGAGCGCCATCAATGTGTAAGATTTACCCTCTTTTATTTGAACATTTACCGCTGGTCCTATATTTGATGTCTCTATTAAAATTTTAAGAATACTTTGTATTGGTATCTGATAAATTGATTTTTCTGTAAACGGTTTAAAGGATAAAAAATCTTCGTTTAAAAATATAATACCCCTTTGAGAATCTGATACTGTTTCTCCTTCATTTAAATCGTAACACCTAAAGCTACCAGTTGTCTCAAACAATATTGGACTCTCTTTTTTGAATGTCGATCTGGTCAACTGTCTAAAAAGATCTTCAGTAGCTTTCTTAGAGGTTATATGTGAACTTCGCTCTCTCCTATTAGGATAAAAGGTATAGATTATTCCTTGAACGCTCACTAGTTCTATTGTTGGAAGCTGAAATCTAGTTTTCACTGCGAAATTTTGAATATCGCGCACTCTGAGATGGAAAGTTATTTTATCTTTTTCAGATTTGAACAAAAACTCCTTTTCTGTTAAAGTAATCGTACCCCTGGACTTTTTTGAGACAAGAGCCATATAGGAAGTTTGTCCCGTAGTAAAATTGCCAAAGGATTCGAAAAGGATTACCATTTCACTTTCAATAATAAAAATTTAGTCATATATAATTTTACATTAAACTTATGATTTAAAAATAATAATAAAAAAAAAGGGAAAAATCAAAACTAATAAAAAGTAAAAATCTCCTCCCATAGGCATTTTATGCGTTTCTATTTTTCTGACATTTCCTAAAATATTTCTTTTTTACGCGTTCAAAATTTAATACTACATTAATTTTTAATAACGGCTATCTGATCTAAAACTCTGGCGTGGCCCCTTCTCGACAACAGTTAAATTTGTTGCTTGAGGTCCTTTTTGACCATCGGTAACTTCAAATTCCACTATATCTCCTTCGTAGATGATTTTAAAATCCTCGTCTTCTCCTTTAATAGCAGAGAAATGAACGAAAATATCACCAGAACCATCTTCACGAGTTATGAAACCATATCCTTTTCTAGAGTCAAACCATTTTACGGTTCCTTTAACCATTTCTAATACACTTCTTTATTACTAATTCTTTATATTATTGTATAACTTATTTTTTGAAATATGTAGAGTACATTACTATATCCGTACTCTTCACCTTTGAAGTAACAATCATTAATAATAAATCTTGGTAAATTTGATTATAAGAAAGTAATAGAAATAGGTTAATTGAAATCTTTGCAATTTTATTAATTTAAGAACTAAAGTTTTTAAATCGAAATTAAAAAGTTATATATGAGATTTGATTTAAAATAATAACTCCCTAAACCCGAATTGTATTGCTATCACCAAATCTCAATGGATGAATTATTATGGCGAATCTGAACGATCTAACCGTTTCTTTATTGGATAAATTAGCAAAGGAAATTGGAATCAAACTAAACAAAAAAGATAAGAAACCAGATAAGATTTTTAAAATAAATTGCATTGGTCTTGAAGAACTACAACTTAACCAATTAATACAAAAATATTACGACCAGAAATCCACCCCAAAAAAGACACGCAAAGATACGATTTCAGAGTTAAAAGGTAGAGTTAAACTACTTGAAGAACAAGTCAAATTTTTGATGTCAGAAATAAATGTATCGAAAATATCTGTAATGAAAGAAGGCAACCACGATCTCTTAACCGTTACAACCGATTTAGCAGAAATCAAGAAATTTATTAAATCTCTTATATCTCCGGGAGAATCTATTACGATCGATGAGTTAATTGAAATAAATGAAATTCAAAAAATACCATTAATTACTCTAAAACATTCAATTTACGATCTTATTGACGAAGAAGTGTTTAGTGCAGCGGAAGGCAGCTCAAGGCAAAAAATTGGGGGAAAAATCGGAGTATTGGTAAGAAAGTAATTAAATATCAAGATCAGATTAAAAAATATTAAATATTTTATTCTAAAATTATACTGCTTCAAATAATAATGTAAAAATTGCAGTTATTTTTTTATAATCCAAAACAATTTCACTATTAGATAATTATATTATATGAATACAAATGGATTTAACTGACGAACAAATTAATAGGTATTCACGGCAGATTGTGCTAAAGGAAGTTGGTGGAACAGGTCAAAAGAAGTTGCTAGATTCGAAAATTTCATTAATCGGATTAGGAGCTCTCGGATCGTCTGCTGCTTACTATTTAGCTGCTGCTGGAGTCGGAACATTACAGATAATTGATTTTGATACCGTTGAAATATCAAATTTGCATAGGCAAATACTTCATTTTACGAAGGATATTAGCAAGCAAAAAACGAAAAGTGCTGAAGATAAACTAAAGTTGTTGAATCCAGATTGTGTAATTGAAATTGTCAACGATCGTATCACCCCTAGCAATTCAAAAGCCTTACTTAAAGATTCTGACTTTGTTATTGAAGGTTCCGATAATCTTCCAACCAAAATGCTCATAAACGATACATGTATTAGTTTAAAA
>JAGXNZ010000415.1 GCA_019894655.1 Promethearchaeota archaeon
AATCAAACCACTCACTTTCCAATAAATTCAATATGTCAGCTTTTACTAATAGTTTTTCGTTGTTTTTACCCGTTATTGCGAATAAATTTTTTAAACAGACTAAATAATTGATCCGTGTTTTAATCTTTCGGTGTTTTACCTTTGTCAAGTAATATTCTCTAATGTTGTTCTTATCAGTGATAATTTCCCTAAGTAATGATTTGGTTAAGAAAATCCATTTTTGAGGTTCCATAATTAATTTATATAATTCAAAATATATAAAAATTATGTTCACCAAATTTTTAATCTAATAAAATTATATCATATATTAATTAATATTCATATCAAGGATTTTGATTTATGAAGACTGAAGTAAATATCGGGTTTGATAGTTCTCACCAGAATAAATTAACAATTGAGGATCCTGGCTTTAATGATTTTATAGAATACTTATTCAATTCAGATTTAAAACTGGGAAAAATTGAGGCAGGAATTACTTATAAAAAATTAGCAGAGTATAATGTGTTTATAATCGGAGTTCCAATTGCTGAAGCTTACCTAACTGTTGAAGAAATTGAGTTTTTAATTAATTATGTTAAAGATGGGGGCTCTCTTCTTATTGTTAATGATAAAGGAGGAGAAATCGAAAATAAAAATAATTTGAATGAACTAACAAAAATTTTTGGTATTAAATTCAATCCCGATCAGCTCTTTGATAATGAAAATTTTTCAAAGGACATTTCTCGTCCAATAATCAAGAATTTTAAAAAGCATTTTATTACGCGAGATATCACCCAAATTATTCACTCTAATGGTTGTACCCTTGAGATTGATGAATCTGTCGAGACTGAAGACATAGATGTTTCTGCAATTGGATTCTCTTCTGAAGAATCATCTTGGCATAAAGTTTTTGACGGAGAGGATTGGGTTGACGAACTTGTAGAAAATGCTCCTATACTCGCCATCGGGCACTATGGTAAGGGTAAAATTGTAGCTATTGGAAATTTATCTCTATTTTCGGGATTTCACGCTTCATATGGCATACACGCTGCTGATAACTTCAAATTGATTTCTAACATCATTACTTGGCTTATGAATAAAGCACATTCCCAAGAAGCACAGTTATCGCAACCTATATATCTAACCGTTCCGATTGAACAAGAGTTATATTATTGGATGAAAGGAAAACTAGACGAAGAACGATGGAAAAATATAGAGGAAATTGTAAATTTTGCCCTTAAAGTCGTCAAATTTAGGATTCGAAAGCAGGAAAGTCAAGAGGAATAATTTTACATGAATTAAAATTAACTGTATCTAAGTAGTCAAGGTTTTTTGAATGATACAAACTGATAAAGACGAAATTTTAATCGGATTATTATCTGATACGCATATCCCCCAAAGAACGGACAACCTACCAGATGTAGTGTTAGATGATTTTAAGAAAAGAAACGTTGATTATGTATTTCATATGGGGGATTTCACCTCTTTTGAGGTATATGAGAAACTTATTGAGACTTTTGGAAGAGATAAAGTCGTAGCAGTTCGAGGTAATATGGATTATGATTCTAATTTAAAGCAAACTCTACCCGAGAAATTAGAATTTACCATTTACGATTTTAAAGTCTTAATGCTTCATGGAATGGGTGGTCCAAACATTATAATAAAACGATTGATTAAAAAACTAGATTTGCTTAATTCCGATTACGACCTAGTAATTTTTGGGCACACACACCGACCAGTTAATGAAGTAAGTAATGGAATTCTATTCTTTAATCCCGGAACAACAACACCAATAGATAATAAATTTACAGTGATATCGTCTTATGGGTATCTGAAAATTACCAAAGATGCAATTAAACCTGAGATTGTATCTTTATAACTATTATTTAATTAAAATTAAGGTAAATTAAAATTAAAAAAGTTAGGATCTAAGGACTTTCCATAGATTTACCCGATAGCTTCTTATAATGGTTAAGCACTGCTTGTCGAGCGGCATAAACAAAAGCTCTTTTTACGTTGACTCCAGTAATAGCTATAGTTTCGTAAATTAAGCAGTGATTAAGTTTTGCTGTATCCAGTACTTGTCTTAACTTAGAAATCTCAACTATATCATCTAAATCCCTTTTGTTTGCTAATACAACTATTGGTACTTCAGGTGGATCAAAAAG
>JAGXNZ010000416.1 GCA_019894655.1 Promethearchaeota archaeon
ACATTGTCTGGCCAGCTGTTGAGAGGTGCGAAACGCTGATTTCCACTGCCACCGCCGCCGCGGCCGTCACCTTGGCGGTAGGTGCCGGCACTGTGCCACGCCATACGGATGAACAAAGGGCCGTAGTGTCCGAAGTCCGCTGGCCACCAGCTTTGTGACTTTGTCATAAGTTCACTGAGATCCTTCTTCACGGCCTCCAAGTCGAGACTCTTGAATTCTTTAGCGTAGTTGAAATCTTTGCCCATTGGATTAGACTTGGAGGAATGTTGGTGCAAGATATCGATATTCAACTGGTTCGGCCACCAATCTTGGATCGTCATGCCACCGCCGGCAGTGGGCCTCTTAAGCCTACCCATTACCGGGTTTTTACTATCTTCATTCATAATTTTCACTCCTTTTGATATGAGAATTTTTAAATATTGACCTATATTAAATTGGAAAGTTATTTTTTTATAAAGAATCTAATCCATATTCTCAAAAAGATTCTTAAATAACCACTATCAAATAGTAACCATTATTAATATAAATTGTGTTTTATTTTCATAAATAGTAGCTCTTAAAATTGTTTATCATTATTACACGGTGATTTAGTTGGATACTCAAAGTATAATTGGTTTTTTTAGGGAAAAGGGAATTAAGGTAACTTCTCAACGCTTAGCTATTTGTAAATTCATCTTATCTCGAAAAGATCATCCTACAGCTGAACAAATATACCAAGAATTAAGAACTGAGTATCCAACAATAAGTTTGGGGACGATTTATAAAACTTTACTCCTATTAAAAGAATTAGGATTAATCCAAGAACTAGGCTTTAAGGAGGGAAGTGTTAGGTATGATCCAGATATGGAAGTCCATGTAAACATGGTATGTTCCAAATGTGGAAAAATCTCTGATTATAAAGCTGAAAATGTTGAAAAATTATGGAGTGCAATAATATCAGATATGGGAATTAAACCTAAAGGACAACGCATTGATATCTACTATGAATGCGATGATTGTAAATAAATTATACCTGAACAATTTTTTCAATATTCTTTTTTAAAATTTTAATTACAATCGAATATTCTAATTACTAAATTCAATTAATTAACTTCTTAAAGAGATTTAAAATGCAAGAAAAAATAATTAAGGACGAAATTCTGGAAAAGATTACTTTAGAGAATGTCTTCAAAATTTTTAACGACAATGTATTTCCGATGCTAAATGACGAAGAGAAAGAATTTTGTAACGAACTCCAGGAATTTTGTTTAGAACTTGATCCTAAAATCGATAAATCTAAAGATGTTTACGAATTATTTCCGGAATTAGGAAAGCACGGTTATATGCAGCGAATTAACAAATGGAAAGACTTCACCCCCTATGGGATGAAAAAAGAAATTTTAATGGGTACACACTTTTCATTATTAGATTCTCAGCTAGAATTAGCAAGGCTAGCTAGTGGAATTTTGTGCGGTAATCCAACATTTCACTATTACGAACATGGGGGAACAGGCGAAACTATTCAAAAAGTCCAAGACGAATTAATGTCTGGGCAGAAAATTGGATGCATAGGAATTACCGAACCTGAAAGAGGCTCTGATGCGGTCAATATGACGACCGTTGCAACTAAAGACGGAGATTTTGTGCTATATAACGGGGAAAAAGTATATACAACTAATGGTCCAAAAGCAGATTATTTCTGTACTTATGGGGTATATGATACTAATAATCCACGAGATACGATGGTTCAAGCAATGATAAAACGAGATTTTGGCGTGAGAACTGAAAGATTGAAAATTAATTCCGTTCCGCGAGTGCACATTGCACACACTTTTTTCGAGAATACAAAGATTCCTACCGACTATATTTTAGCTGACGATGGATTGGGCTATGTAAGATTGTTTGAAGGGTTGGTTCCTGAACGACTTGGGATTATGGGTTCTGGTATTGGAATTTGTTGGGCAGGTTTAATATACGGAATTCTATATACAAATCTTAGAAAGCAATTTGGCAAACCAGTTATCAGATATCAAGGCGTTGGTTATGGACTAGCAGATTTACTTACGAAATCTACGGCTGCTACAAGCTTAGCTTTACAAGCCGCAACGATTTATGATGAGAAAATCCTTTTTGCTGATACACCTTCAAAGGAAGCTGAAAAATGGTGTGCAGGTATATCCTCCCAAGGAAAATACTATACCGCAAAGTTAACACACGAAATTTGTTATGAAGTTCAACAGCTTATGGGCGGTATCAGTGTTACCGATAATACTCCTGTAGATGAACTAGCTGATGTAAGCAAGATTGAAGAAGTTATTGGCGGGGCACGTAATATTCAACTCCTCCTCATTCAATCTCAAATTCAGAGATTTATGAGATTGCTATAATTTCTATTTATTTTTTTCTTATTTCTCTTAACTATTTCTAATTTTTTCAATTAGAATCTTGTAGTTCTTTTAGGATTATAAGAAAATCGGACCAATCTATGAAAAAGACTTTCATAAATCGAAAGCTTCTAACGCTTTTCTAGCTACTAAATCTCCCGATTCTTGGACAAAATGACCCTCTTCTTTAATTCTTAGAGGTTGAGGACATCCTGGAATGATCTTTCTTAAATTACGCATAACCGATGGACCTAATACTGGATCTTGCATTCCAATTGCCATAAACGAATCCCCAGACCATTCCTTTTGAAACCAATCTCGGGCTTTTCTTGATATTTCAGCTCCTGGGGCATTATATGTAGTTGGCAATATATTAGGAAAACGTCGAACTCCTGCTTTATACTTAATATCCGGAAATGGAGCGTTATAGGCTTCGACTTCCTCTGGTGTTAAATTTGGGGTTCCCCTAAGCATCAAACGACCAATATCCATATCTGGTGTTTTATTAACCCAATCTCGAAAAGCTTTAAACCCCGGGGATGGCACACCTTCACCTGTACCTAGGGTAGTATTCATTAAGATCAATTTTGAAAACTTAGCTGGCATTTCCATAGGTAAGGTAAGGCCAAATATACCTCCCCAATCTTGACCTACTAATATTAGGTCTTTTAAATCTAGATGTAGTATAAAGTTTATAATTAAATTTCTATGGAAATCAAAGGTATATACATCATCACTTACTGGTTTATCGGATCTACCAAAACCATAAAAATCTGGTGCAACAACTCTGTATCCCGCTTTAATAAATATCGGCATCATTTTTCTATATAAATAGCTCCAGGTTGGTTGACCATGTAAACATAAAAATGTATATTTGGAGGTCTTGGATCCTTCATCAATGTAGTGTAGCCTTAAATTTTCATAGTTTTTAAGATTTGTAATATAATGAGGAGTGAAAGGGAAATCAACCAATCCCCCAAATCTTTCGTCTGGAGTTCTTAAAATGTCCATATTATAATCTCACCGTGGATAAAAATTAAAAAAGGAAGTCTGGAAAAAAGGTTTATTTCGGTTCCTTAAGCCCAAACTTCTCAAGAAAATCGCCCAAGCGAGCTCGATGGAATTTCAGACCAAGATCGTCTGGATTAAATCCGAAGGCTAAAGCGTACAGTTCGGTTAGATATAGTATTGGAATATCAAATGTGTTGTTAGATTGAGTTCCCGCTTTCTTTTGATTAGTGTCTAATTGTTGAAAACACGCAGGACATATAGCAACAAATGCATCTGCTCCGGCTTTAATAGCGCTTGATAATTTATTTGCTAACATTTGCATTGACACTTCTGGTTCAGTATTTCCAACTCCCGTTCCACAACATATAAACTCCTCGTCGTAATCTACTGGAGTTGCTCCAGTTGC
>JAGXNZ010000077.1 GCA_019894655.1 Promethearchaeota archaeon
GGAAAGACCCTGTTCTCTCGACTCTCTAAAATTCAGAATTCCCTAATTTCCAGTATCGAAAGAAACTTTTGGGAAGCAAAACCAAAGTTAAAGATGCTTACATCTAAGCTAAATATTCCAGAGTATATTAAAGAAACTGCCTGGAAAATTTATAGCGTTGTAGCCCGGAAAAAATTAACTATGGGTCGATCAATCGATGGTTTTATTGCTGCTTCGCTTTATGCAGCAATCAGAGTTCACGAGTTTCCACGTTTACTGGAAGAAGTATGCGATGCATCAATGACTCCACGAAGAACCGTCCACAGAAGCTTAGGGATGATTGTAAAAGAGGTGCTTCCTGAGTTAAACCTCAGGTACAAGCCTATCACTGCAGAACAGCTAGTCTTTAGGTTCGGCAACGATTTAGGTTTACCGATGGAAGTCCAAAAGAAAGCAATCGACATGTTAGCAGCAGCTTCAAAAAACGGACTACTAAGAACTGGAAAAGACCCAAAGGGTTTAGCAGCAAGTGTAATCTATATGGCAGCTAAATCAAGCAACTGCCGAAAAACGCAAGCTGAAATCTCCGCTGTAGCTAAGGTTACAGAGGTCACACTCCGATCCCGTTCAAAGCAAATTAGAATGAAATTAGTGTAATCAGTTTAGAACTAGCTTATACAGTTTTTTTATTCTTTTTTTTTATTTTTTATTCTTTTATTCCATCAATCTTAATTCTTTTACCTATATAAATTAAGAATGTGTTTTTTAAGAGTCTTAAGAGGGAAAATATGTATTAGTTATCATATAAAAATTTTTACATTTTTGTTTCTTTTTCCGATTGCGACAAACTAGATGAATTCTAAATCTCTTTAATTTGCGGTAATTTCTTTTCCTATTTAATTAACGGGTTTAAATCAATAGATTTAGATACTATTTTAAGATTGGTTTAAGCGGTACAAGAGTTTTAGCTAACAGTCAACATTAATAGAGCGGTTTTATTGAGTATAAAGTATATTGTGCGGAAATTTAAAAGAATTACTACAGTAAAGAGCGTTAGTTATTCCTTATTTTTTTTAAATTTGTTTTGTATTGTTGCTGGTATATTATATTTAGCTGTGCCTGAATATTTACCACTTTGGGACATATTTGGGATAATATTAACAATTACTTTTTTTGAAAATTTGTTATTAATTTACCTTAATTTGTTGAAAGTGAATAAAAAGAACAAATTAGGATATAGACTTTACATATTCTGTTATGTTTTATTAGTTTTCATTATTTTAGGCATGATAGGAATGATGCAGGGTAATTTACTAAGCTCCGCAACAATTTCTAACTCTTTTTTAGGAGGGTATGCCTTGAACCATGTATCCTATTTTGGAATTTTAACATTTGGGATTACTTTAGTTGTGATCGATTTCCTAACAAGAAAAAACTCAGAGTTTTGGGGTAATAATATGAGGAGAGGTGGCAGAAACTCCCCAAAAATTTTAAGATTTAAAGAAATAATAAAGAAGATAATTATAACCTCAACATGGATAGGTTTATGTATCGGGGCGTTTTGTGCTTTCATCACAATATTTGGTGTGTTTGAGTTTGTAACGACCCAAATTGCTGTTTTCTCTTCTCAATATGGTGTGTTTTTATCATTTATTTTTTTAGCAAATACTATCATTCTAATAAAACTAAAAAAAGGAAGATGGAATAGAAAAAAGTTTCGTAGAGTTGCGCTCACAGGGTTATTAGTTTCATTCTCATTACTCAGTCCTTTTATTTTAAGTAATATTAATGCGATAAGTGCTGAAGTAAATTTTTCCAAAGCCTTTGGTCAAAATTGGCAACAAGAAATTCCAACAGAAACGAATGAATACTTTTTACATACTTCGTTTTCAACAGCAGGATATTACTTAGGAACTCCTCCTAAAGATTGTATCGTAATAGAAAATGTCTTATTTTATGATAATGAAAGCATAAAATTGTATTTTGATGTATATATGCCATTAAAGAGAGGTGAAAATCTTCCAGGGCAGAATTCCACGCTGATTCGAATTCATGGTGGTGGGTGGGTTTCAGGTGATAAGGGCGGATCGAACATGGTACAAATGAATAAATATTTCGCAGCTCAAGGTTATATTGTATTTGACATTCAATATGGGTTGTATGATTCCACAATTACTGCTTTGGACTTAAATACACCTAATAATAATAAGGGAGATTTCAATATCGATGACATGGTTCGCCATATCGGTGAATTCACAAAATATTTAAGTGAAAATGCAGAGTTATTTGGGGCAAATTTAGATTCTGTCTTTTTTAGTGGTAGTTCTTCAGGAGGACATCTTGCTAGTGCAGCAGGATTAGCTTTAGCAAGTGGAAATTATACAAACTTCTTTAGTCAGAATATTACATTAAAAGGAATAATCCCATTCTATCCTTCAAACGGTCAGATGGTCTATTTTGGAATAGATGGAAGTGATGAATTCAAAAATCCCGAAAAATTGATAGGAACCGATAGCCCCCCTTGTTTAATTTTTCAAGGTACGCACGATGTTTTAACATATTTTGGTATTAGTCGAAATTTCAGGGCTTCTTATTTATCTAAGGAAAATGTTAACTGTGCCATTATATGGATGCTTTTAGGAGGTCACACGAGCGATTTTTATTTTTCTGGTCATTATAATCAAATATTTTTATATTATATGGAGCGATTTATGTATCTCCATCAATGATATCTTACTTTTTTTGCTATCTGGTTTATTCGTTATGAGAATTGATTAAACAGAACATCTTCTTAATTTTTGGTTCGGTATATTATGGATATGGATTTGGCACATATTTATATATAGAGGCGAATAATAATAGAAATGTTACTTCCAATTTTGTTAAATTCAATACTATAAAGTGAATGAATATGGCGGACTTTACGATTTTAGTAAATATATTCGTTATTGTTATTGGTTATTTTATTGGTTCAATAAACCCTGCTTATATTTTTGGTAGATTCAAAAAGTTTAACATAAGAGATAAAGGATATGGTATAGCTGGGACAATAAACGCTTACCATGTTTTGGGAGTTAAATATGCAATACTTACAGGTATTTTTGATTTTTTCAAAGGTATAATAGTAATTTATTTAGCATTAATATTAGGTGCGGATTTTGTTTTTGCACAAATAAGCGGTCTTGCTGCTATCGTGGGGCACGTGTTTCCTTTTTACATCAAATTTCGTGGAGGTCAGGGTATGGCTTGTACATCGGGAATCCTGCTTGCTTATTTATTGAATTATCTCCTTACTGGTCCCGAAATGATAATCTTTATTTTCGTCTATTTAATTTTTATAATCGCGATTTTTTTCTTTGTTACGAAAACAGGAATAATTGTTGCTATTATTACACTTGGTTTAATTGGGTACGCAGCATTTATTTATTATCCTGGAAATCCTTATAATTTCTTCTTTTTAATTGTTGTAGCATACGATATCTCAGTTTCGCTTTATGATACGATAAAAGGAAAATTAATAAAAATTGAAGATGAAAATTTTAAAGCTCACTGGTGGCGGGTAGCTACGAGACCATTTGCATTTTTGTTCATCTTTTTTTATATGATCTTCACCCAAATTGTAGCTCTTCTCATTATAGGGATTGTAGCAATAGTTTTCATCGTGCTTGATATGGCGAGATTTCTGAATAAACAAACGAACGAACTCTTTACAGTAAAATTCAAATCGATTTTTAGGAAAAACGAAGCAAAAAAATTCTCTTCTATGACAATATTTCTTGTAGCTACCTTCATTTCCATTCTTTTATTTGAGAAAAATATTGCCATTACAGCTTTAACTTTCCTAATTTTTGGCGATATTTTTAGCAAAATATTTGGGTTAGCATTTGGTCGGCATAAGATATTTCAAAAGACATTAGAGGGCACATTAGCGTATTTTGGATGCGTGTTAATCTGCGGTTTTGTCCTTTACAATATTTTAGAAATAAATTTATTTATTATAATAATCGGAGGGATTACTGCTCCCCTTGTTGAGTTATTTTCCTTTCAACTCAACGATAACTTTACAGGCTCTCTAATTAGTGGATCAGTTATGACCGTCGCAAGAGTCTTTGGTATTTAATTGGATAGCCGTTCAATCTAAAACTCTTTTTTTATTTTTAAATTTCTCAAAAAGATGTTTGTTTAAAGAGTTATTGAAAAAAATTGTTATAGAATATAACGTTATCTTATTTATTATAATGTCTTATATCGAAAAGAAGTATAACAATAAAATTTCAGAAGTGTTTGATGAACTTGTTATAATAGAGCAAGATATCCTTAAACTCTTCACCTTTAAATCCATTGAGTATTCAGACAAAATCGCAAAATTATGCGCTCTTAGCAATAAAAATATTAATCTTATTTTAAAGAAATATTATCCGGAAATTAAAAAAATCAGCGATAAGCTCAGGATTAAGGCGAGGTTGAAATTTTACTATGATTTAATTGACAAATTGACTCATTATATAAGGTGCGTTGAGGAGTTTCAAAAATTAGACGATCAATACGACGACGCTGTTATAGATTTCATCGAAGAGAAAGAAAATTTAATATCAGGCAAATACACAGATATCAGTTCTCATGAGTTAACTATTTTTTACGATAAAAAAACACGAGAAGAATTAGAGCGAGTCCTTGTAGAAAAAATCGAATTAAGAAGCAAACAATTCTTTACTTTTGGATCCTTAGAAGAAGAGATTAAGAAAATAGCAAAAATTGCTGGGGCGGAGGAAGTAACGATTCTTACTAATGAAGAAATGCTTAAAAGGGCAGAGTTTATAGCCAATCCTCGGGCAATTATTCAATACTCTGTTTTTTTTAGAGATGAGGAGTTATTGAAAAGCATTGGAAGGGAATTAAAAGAATATCTCAATTCAAAAGGTTACGAAGCTATGATCTTAATTCTAGAAATTGCTGATCTTACACTGGAGCAAGAGTTTTTGGCGGGTTCGGTAATTACTAATGCGAATTTAAATCCGGATTAATTATTTTATTAAAGATAAAAAAAAATTAATTAAATGTTTGGACAAATAAAGAAAAATCCCTTACTGAGTCTGCCGGACTATCCCCCCTAATCATAACAGCAATAGAATGGTCTCCTGGAGTTATGGTACTGTTATAGTGTTGCAGAGACACAGACATTCGATAACCTTCTGTACTATCTAAATTATATCTCCATTCGTAAATTTTTGGATAATCCAAAAAATAACCATCTAAGCTAAATTTAATTTCGATATAGCTATCTGGAATCGAGCTGTCGTCAAAATTGACTTGGCCAATAAATAAAAAATGAACCGCTTGTCCTGAACTAACATTGAAATCAGTAGTAATTGCTGATAAAGTAGACCATGATTCGCTGGATGGAACGAAGTAAGAACCACTGTAAAAATCGTACCATTGATTTTCAGGAGGTGTAGTTGGAGGAAGTGCAATAAAATTGTCATATATAACAAAAGCTCCTAACCCAAGTCCTATGACTAAAGCTATAGTTGCTAAAATACTACTACTTTTTCCCATTTTTTTCAATTTAATTTTATTTTTAGAGTAAAAAATTAGTTTTATATTAATTATAAATTTTTTAAATTTGTGTAAAAATTACGAACTATTTTATCATACTTGGAAGAGCTCAAAAAATATTTAACTTTTAATGCATTTATTTTGATGATAGTTTATGGTAAAAAAGAAAATGGAAGCTCCCTTAACCGGAATAACCGTATCTAAAGAAGAGGATTTTTCTGGTTGGTATACGGAGCTAATAAACAAGGCAGAGTTAGCAGATATTAGATACAACATCAAGGGTTTTGTGGTTTATCGAGAATGGGCAA
>JAGXNZ010000078.1 GCA_019894655.1 Promethearchaeota archaeon
GAACAGTTAATAGAAATGGGAATATTAATAGGAACTGATTTTTATCCCGGTATTAAAGGGATTGGACAGCATAAAGCTCTCGAACTTATTAGAAAGTTCGGTTCATTAGATAATATTATAAATAATAAAGTTAAGGTTGGAAAGATTGAAATTCACATTGAAAGAAGTATTATTGAACAAATAAAAGAGATATTTTTATACCCAGATATAAAAAAAGACTATCCAAAGATAATCTGGGAAAAAACTAAATACGAAAAAGTCGAAGAACTTCTGATAGAACAACATAATTTTTCAAAGCAAAGGGTCGAAAACGCCATTGAACGCTTAAAAAAACAGACTTCTTCCAAAACACAAGTTTCGTTAGATAATTTCTTCAAAGAAAAATAAAAATTATTTAAAAAAAAGCAAAAATTTTTACAAAATTATTCTTTCATATTTTTAGAACACTAAAAATAGTATTAAAGGATCTAATATGTCAACAAAAGAGAATAACAATAATAACTCAAATGGTAAGGATTATCCAATAATATCTTTACGAGTACAAGAAGCAAAAAAAAGGGATATTGGTCGGAATATAGCAAGAATTGATCAGGAAACCATGGAAAAGTTAGACATAAAAACAGGTGAATATATCGCCCTAGTTGGAAAGAAAGAGAGTGCAGGAATAGCTTGGCCCAGCTATCCTCAAGATAGTGGTTTAGGGATCATACGCATTGATTCTAGATTGAAAAAGAATATAGGAACGAATATAGACGAAACGATTCAAATCAGAAAAGCAAAAACTCATTCCGCTCAAAATATCGTTTTAGCACCAATTAGTGTTAAAATAAAAACGAATCCAAGGTTTGAAACCTTCGTTAAACGAAAATTGAGTAATCACCCCGTTACTATTGACGATTTTATATTTATCTCAATAGGCATCAGCCGGGAAATTACTTTTAAGGTCATAAGTATGAGACCTAGCGGAATTTGTATTATTAAACCAGAGTCAGTTCTTCATATAAGTGAACACATTACTGAAGATGAAGAGCGGGGGACAGATTATGTTACATATGAAAATGTTGGAGGTTTAGATCGTGAAATACAAAGAGTTAGAGAGATGGTTGAACTCCCACTAAGACATCCTTCATTATTTAAGCGTTTGGGCATTGATCCTCCAAAAGGCGTTTTATTAAGAGGTCCTCCAGGTTGCGGGAAAACTCTATTAGCTAAAGCTGTAGCAAACGAAAGCGAAGCGTTTTTTATTTCAATAAATGGACCCGAAATAATGAGCAAGTTTTATGGGGAATCAGAAAAAAAATTGCGTAAAATATTCATTGAGGCTGAAGAGAAAAGTCCTTCAATAATTTTTATTGATGAAATTGACGCTATCGCGCCTAAGAGAGAAACTGTTACTGGAGAAGTTGAAAGAAGGGTTGTAGCTCAATTATTAGCGTTAATGGACGGGTTACATGGTAGAGGCAAGGTAATAGTAATCGGTGCAACAAATCGACCCAATAGTTTGGATTCTGCACTAAGGCGTCCAGGTAGATTCGATCGCGAAATAGAAATAAAAGTTCCTAATGAGAAAGGGAGAAGAGAAGTTTTCCAAATTCACACGAGAAGTATGCCTCTCGACAAAAAAATCTCCTTAAAAGAATTTGCTAATATTACTCATGGGTTTGTAGGAGCTGATATTTCTGCTGTATGTCGAGAAGCTGCAATGTCAGCACTGAGGAGATATCTCCCACAGATAAATTTAGAATCAGAAATAATAGATCCCGAGTTACTCGAACAAATAGAGGTTACTAAAGCTGATTTTGAGGAAGCCTTAAAAGAAGTAATGCCATCTGGAATAAGAGAAGTGTTCGTCGAAATACCAAATGTTACATGGGATCAGATAGGTGGATTGGAAGATATAAAGCAAAAATTGATAGAATCTGTTGATTGGCCTTTATCTCATCCTAAAATATTCGAACGAATGGGGATAAATCCTCCAAGAGGAATCCTGCTTTATGGTCCCCCAGGATGTGGAAAAACACTTTTAGCTCGGGCAGTAGCAAACGAAAGTAAGGCAAATTTTATATCAATTAAAGGACCCGAATTGATATCAAAATATGTCGGAGAAAGCGAAAAAGCAATTCGTGAAGTGTTCCGCAAAGCTAAAATGGCAGCACCATGTATCATTTTTTTTGATGAATTTGATTCGATAGCTCCCAGTAGAGGTAGACACACTACCGACTCAGGGGTTTCAGAAAAGGTCCTCTCGCAATTTTTAACCGAGTTGGATGGATTAGAAGTAAAAAAAGATATTATCGTAATTGCTGCTACTAACCGCCCCGATATTTTAGATCCTGCTTTGATAAGACCGGGGAGAATTGATAGGATACTACTCGTTCCCGCTCCTAATGAAGATGGACGAGAAAAAATTCTAAATATTTTTACCAAAGGTATGCCTTTAGCAGCTAATATTGATTTAAACGCGTTAAATAAAAAGCTAGATGGTTTCACTGGAGCAGATGTAGAAACTTTATGTCGTGAAGCTGGCATGATTGCTTTAAGAGAAAATTTGAGAGCAAGGAAAATTACCGAAGAACACTTTGAAAAGGCAACAGAGTCGGTTTACCCGAGCATGACACCAGAAATAATTAAGTGGTATGAAGCTTTTGGAAAAAAATTAAAAAGTAGAATCATTCAACAATCAAAAGAAGATCTAATGGTTGTTTAATATTCATAAAATTAATTTGTAAGATATTATTTTATGTTATTGTAACAAATTTAAATTAAATTTAGTAAAAGGTGGTTTATTATCGAAAGTCACAGATGGAATCAAAAACCTATCGTAAATTCTTTAATAGATATTCTGATAAAAAATAAAGGCGAAATTTTAGATAAACGTTTAGAAGAATTGCTAAAGAAAGAATTCCCATTTATTCAATCACTAATGTTAGAAGAGCTCCTAATGAAACTGGAAAGTCGAAGTATAATTAATGTATTTAGGGTTTCAAAAACAAAAAAAATGATAGTGCTGAACAAAAGAAACCAACAAATTAGAAGTGAAATAATGGAAGAGTTAAATTGAGTGAATTTTTTTCCAATTAACACATTCTTGAGCGAGAGTTTTATGTTCAGTTGGAGATTTAAATTTTCTTTCTCGGATATCTACAAATATTGGATAATTTACGGCATTTCCCATTAATAACATTTCACCAACGCCAAGGCTTGAAATCATATTAGCGAATTCCTTTGTGATTGCCTCAGAACTGTCCATTAAATGCTTTAAATCGTAAGGATTTTTAATATTAAGAATTAATTGCGAATTTGTTTGCGATAAAGCAGTAGTGCTTAACTTTTTAGGCCTTTGACTTATTAAACATAAACAAGCCATAAATTTCCTTCCTTCTCTAGCAATTGTTTCAATTATATGTTTTGAAATTGCTTTAGAATGAGCTGCTTCTGGGCAGAATTGGTGTGATTCTTCAATTATCAATAAAAAAGGAGGAATCTCATTCATTCTTCGTAGATAAAACAAGCGAGTGCATATATAATCGACAATTATCTGTTTTTTACGAATCGAAATTTCATTTTGAAGATTGAAAATAGAAATTGCTCCTTGCTCCACAAAATTATTTATAACCGGATTTTCTTGAGGACCAAACAATTTTAACCGGTTCAATTCAGATAACCACCCTAGTAGAGCTTGTTTAGTAGTTTTATTACTTTCTGAATCATTTTCAATTTCTTCAATAATTGCATTAAGTGTGTATTTTTTTTTAAAATCATTATTTTTTCTCAAGTTCTTAATGTATTTAGCTAACTCTCTTAATTGAACATGAGATATTTGTTCTTGATATTTTTTAAAACTATAAGCGCCCAAGTTAGGGGTTGAAATTTGGAAGTATGATGTATCAACAACTTTAGTTTTACTCTTTAATGCAGGAATATTTTTAAGATAACTATATTCACCGTGTACATCAATCATAATGATCGCTGGTGTTCCATAACTGGTTTCTCTTGTTAATAATTCTTCGATCAATACTGAAGTAAGATAGCTTTTGCCTCCTCCCGAGATTGAGAGAATAGCAAAATGTTTGTTTAGTAATCGATCCATATCGATAAAAGCTTCGATGTCAGTTACTTTAACTTTTCCTACATTTAATCCATGTTTAGGATTAATACCAATAAAATCCTCAAGGATTTCTTTTTGAACTAAAAATACCTCTTTGCCGGGACTTGCTGGATACATCATCCTCTTTATCATGCTAAACTCAGTTTCATCAGAGTTATGGAATTCTACTATTCCTAAGTTTTTTACAATTGCAATAGCGTATTCAAAATCGTCGCTGGGAAAGAGCCCTTTTAGAATATTTGGATTAGTTTCGCTGTTATAAGCTTTAATTGTAAGAGCATCAGAGAAGTATTCGTTTAAAAGTACAATTTTTTCAATTACGCCTATTAAATAACCTTCAATAGATTTAGTATATACAAACAATCCCTTTTTAACGAGTAATCCACCAGTTCTCTTATTTATAACAAAAGGATACTTTGAAACATCAGGTAATTGAAGAAAATTAAAGACTATGCCAAGTTTTTGAGACATTGAATTTAGATAAGCAAAAATAGTAATAAATATAGATAAGAGACAGAATTTACTGATTTAAAAAGAAGGTATCTTAAAAAAAAAAATATGGATGAAATAACATTTAGGCTTTATTTCTCCAATTTTCCCATTACTCTTAATATTACATAGTATCCGTTTTTCCAAAAGTAGATCATAAATAAAGTGACTGCTAAAATCGCAAAGAACGAAATTCCTGCGAATAAAATCCAATTACCAGCTGAAAATGAGGCCAAAAATGCAGAGAAAGGTGAACTTGGGCTAGGACCGAGCAAAATTTCTTGAATTAAAGCGATTACAAACCCTATAATAATTGCCATTATGCTTATTAACAAGCCCCCAGCTGCGATTTTAACATCGGCGCGATTTTTATACTTTTCTTCAATTTCTCTTACTTTGAAAACGAAGTGTAACACCCAACTTCTTCCTTTTTTGAATAGTCCAAAGAAGAAAATTAACAAAAAGAATAAACCCGCTAAGAACGCTGCGATTATTGCAATTTGGTATCCTAAACTTAGGGCTAGGAATGATGCTAATTTTCCAGTTGGCATTATAAAATCAAATATCGACCAGATACCTCCTGCAATGGAAATCAAACAAGAAATTACGATGATAATGTAAAATATTTGTCCTACAGTCCGTTGCTTTGAATTAAAACTCTCTGCAGAACTTTCATAAGATTCTTCCATTTCTTTCACTAAACTATTATATTTAACAAATTTATAACAATCTAAGTATATAAAATTGTTCATTCTAGCTTAAATTTAAAATAAAGAACTTAAAGTGAATATCTTAATTGGTTTCTCTATTTTGGAGCGTTTCAATGTATGTTTTAAAGAAATTTTTTTCGTTTAAATGCGAATATAAATTAATTGACATTTTGTAAATCTGATTATAAACCCTCTGATGATTTATGTCAGGAGTCCATTTCTTATCCACCTTACAAATATTCTCAGCAGCTTTAACAGCATCAGGAAACAATCCAGCACCTGTTGCCGCTAAAATTGCCGCTCCTAAAGATGTTGCTTCCTCAACTACATTTCTTACACAAGTTATACCTATTACATCAGAGTAAATTTGATTCCAAAAATCTGAACGAGACCCCCCTCCCGTTACCTTTATTTCTTTTGGAGATATTCCTAACTCTCTAAAGATTTCAATATTCTTTCTTATTTCAAATGCCACACCCTCCATAATAGAACGTATAATATCTCTTCTTTTATGACCCAATGATAAACCGTATATTAAACCTCGCGCATATGGGTTCCAATGAGGTGCTCCCGCACCAACCAAATGCGGGATGGTCAATAGTGAGTTAGCTCCAATGGGCGACTTTTCAGCTTCTTCAGTTAAAATAACATATGGATCTTGATTTTGTTTTTCAGCTTGTTCACACTCTTTTGCCCCAAGTTCGTCCCTAAACCACCTTAAAAAGGCTCCAGAAGTAAAAATACTAGCCTCTTGTACCCACGCGCCAGGAATTGCATGGCAACTACATAATACACGCTTTTTCGGATCAAGTTTAGGTTGTTCTAAATAAGCTAATATAAAACTTCCAGTTCCAGTCGTGACTTTAATGTTTCCAGGAGAGACGACACCTACTCCCAGTGCTGCTGATTGTTGATCGCCTGCTCCAGTTACTACTAGAGTTTTTTTGTCAAATAAAGTATCCTTAGTTGTGATTTCGCCTATATCAATTCCACTCTCTACGGGTTCAGGCATTTTATCCAAGTCAATTTCTAGTTCTGAAGCAATCTCATCTGAATATTTAAGTTTGTTAATATCAAAAAGCATTGTCCTTGAAGCGTTAGAGTGGTCTGTATAGAATTGTCCAGTCAATTTATATATGATGTAATCTGAAACAAGTAAGAATTTATGAGTTTTTTGATATATCTCAGGTTTTTCATCTTTGAACCATAAAATTTTTGTCGCTGAAAAATAAGGATCAATAGTTAACCCCGTAGAGTTATATATTTTATCTTCTCCTATTTTTTTCTTAATAAACTCAACTTGGTTAGTAGTTCTTCGATCTTGCCACACTAACGCATTGTGTAGGGTGTTCCCTTCTCGATCTACAGGAACAATTGTTTCGCGCTGATTAGTAACAGAAAGACTAACAATTTCTGATTTATCAATCCCACTCTTCTTAATTCCCCTTTCTATGGTCTTTTTAAGTGATTCCCACCACAAATTAGCATCTTGCTCCACATAAGAAGGAACTGGATAAAAACTCTCCCACTCTTGGTAGTCACTTGATATTATTGAACCAGACATATCAAAAATAAATGTTCTACATCCAGTAGTTCCAAGGTCGAGTGCTGCAACAAACATAGTTGATAAAACGCTTTTAATATTTAGTTTTAATGATATGTAATAGATTGTGTTATGAAATAAAAACTATCATCAACGGTTGTATGAAAAAACTTAATTTTATTTCACTTTTTTAAACCCACATTGTTGACACACTACTCCAACTTCATGACTATAAACTTGCGTAAGGGGCCCATTACAAATCGGACACTTCACATCAAATGTTGGAAACCATTGTCCTTTAATATTGGGAACTTCTTTTAAAGTATTAATGAATTTCAGTTTCTCTATATCCTGCTTATTTATCTGCAGCAACTGTTGTTCTTCAGCAATAGATTTTCCTTTTGGAGCTAAAACCATTAAAAATCTCATTTTTTTCGGAGAATTTAGTAACGATAATGTTCGTAATATAGCTCCTTCTTTATATTGCTCAAATAATTTAGCTAATTCTGGAGGGGCTAAAGCTACTAATGTTGCTTGCGAATCTTTAGATTCTACGATAACTTTTTGGACAAGGATTTGGAAAATTCTTCTGTCATAGTCCATTCCCCAGATAAAAACCCATGGTTTTATATCGTAATCCTCATCTTTAGGTCCAACGATTCTTTTGATACATTCCACCCATGAATAATGGCTAAAATTATATAAATTAGAGCGTAAATCATCAAAAAATCCTGGTTCAATTACGGGAAAAGTTTTGATTATATTTTTCAGTGATAATAATTTAACTTCAGTCAAAATTTTTGTGTTAAGACTATCCCACGGCGTGTATGTGAAGACTGAAAAGAAATTGCTCATGATTTTTTAAATCTAATTTATGATATCCTTTAAATTTTAATATTTACGATAGATTAGTGGTTTAAAATATAAAAATAAGATTTAAGAAATATTACTCTTATTCACTTATTAAATATTAAACGAGATTATTAAATGAATGGAATTTGGGACATTAAATCTGATGCTATAAAGAAAGGTGATAACCTTAGGGATGTTTCATGTCTTATCGATGAAACTTTTAAAGACGAAAAGGGTTTTACTCATTACTTCTTTAGTAAAGCAAATTTTAATAATCCTTGGTACACTCAACCAGAAGACGATTTAAAACTGTTTGAAAATTTTATTGAGGGTGGATCGAGAGCGTACCCTTCTGACGGTAGCGTCCCCTGTGATATAGTGGCTAATGAAGCGAGAAAAGTTCTCAAGAAAATTGAACTGTGTTCGCAAGATCCTAATCACCATTATTGTGAAGATGCGCGTTTAGTATTAAAAAACGGGAAATTTTCGTCAATCAGAGGTACGTTAAAACTCTATTTAGGCAAATATACTACCCGGGATTGGAGAAGAAAAAGATTTACAGACGATATCGATTTTTGGATGTTTCAGACCAATTTATTAGACTCTTCTCTAAAGGAGTGTAGTTTTGTAAAAAATAAAGAAACAAGAGAATGGGAAAAAACCGTAGAATGGAAGAAATTTGAAACTAAAGAAAATAGGCGCGAAACGCTTTATGCTGCAAACAATCTTAATCAGCTACTTGATTTTGGAGCGGGTAGCTATCTCGAAGGTTCAAGTTTAAAGGAAATTTTTGATAAAAAAATTAAAAGAGGACACGATGTAGATTTAAGCGATATTATAAATGTAGCAATGGTGAACAATGGCATTGATGGGATTCACAAGGATGAATGGCTAGATGTATGGAATTCTTTTGAACAGGCAGCTAATACGCGAAATACTAGAAGCACATCTAATTTAATAAGTTTTTGTCGTTATTCCTTTGCTATTGCAGATCATCTCGAAAAAGTTGGCGAGGCTATCAGAAAGCATAAAGATCTTATTTTTAATAAATCCAAATTTCCAGACGAGAAGATAAAATCACTCTGTAGAATCTCTACTCATTGGGAAAAATTTTATGATGATAACGGAGTAGATGAAGCCAGAAAGATGATTCATGATTTTTACGATGAACAAGCAGAAGAGAAACCATTGTACGCACAAAATATAAGAATATTTGCTAAAAAAATTCTAAAATTACTTAATTCCAAATACGAATATATTAAGGTTATATTCGATATTAAGCATTAATTTTCAAATTATAAAAAAAAAATTTAATAATTTGTGTTTTAATTTTTCAATTATGACCCAATTTAAGATTGTTATTAAAAAAAGTTGTTTTTTCTGTGAAAAGCTATTGACCTGGCTCGAGGAAAAAACTGTTGATTATAAAGTATTAGACTACCAAGATCCTAAAGATTTTAACGATCCTTTAATGAAAAATCCTACGTTTAATAGCCTTTATTGTGATATGAGTGCATGTGTTGAAAGCTTACCTCTAGTAGTGAAAAACGATAAAGAGTTTTTCTACAGTGAAATTTGGGATTTAGTCAACAACACGATCGTAGAAGAAAAAGCTAAAGAGATTTTTGAAATCTAATTTTATTTATTTGTGGCATTATTTCGTGAAACTGAATTTTCACGAAGAATCGAGAGTCAAATAAAACTATCGAAAGAGAGATTTTTTAACACTTTTCAGTAATTTCAGTAAAGAGAACTTTCAAGAAAAAAAATTATGATTTTTCTGGTTCCATATATAATTTTGGATAAATAAAAGCAACAACAATAACAAACAAAAGTAAAAACGGTATTGAAATTATAATTGGGGAGAAATTTTCTCCATCAGAATTGAGTATAAGCGATGCTGGAATGGAAAGAATTAATGGAATCAATTCTCCGATTACTCCTAAAATAATAAGCCATTTTCGTGATAGTTTTTCGCCTAAAAATCTAATTATTGCATACAAGATAACAATTCGAAAGATGTAGAATTGTATATAGTATTGCAAAGCCACTAAATATCTGAAAGAATAATAAGTTGAATATTCCCAAAGCATTGCTGTAATTGAATTTGGACCGGGGCCTAAATCTACATGATATCCAAATGGAGCTAATAGAACGATTAGGATAGAAATAATGATTATAAAGAGAATTATCAAATTTTTTCTTTTAAGCGTCATGATTGGAATTCAAACTATTACCATTTTAATTTGGATCAGAAAGATTGGATAGAATGTTTTGATCTTCATTTAATGGTTCTTCTTCTTTTAAAAATCGAAGTTTTGCAGCACCATGAAGTAACAAAAATCCAATGATGGCAATCATACTTAAAATTCCAGCAAAATACCATACCCAATTCGGTCCAATATAATCCATGACTAAACCCGCGAGTATAACACCAAAAAGGTTCGGAATCGACCAACTGAATCCGTATACAGCCATATACCGCCCTCGCTTATCTTCAGGAGCAAATAATGCAACTGCAGCTTGTGAGACTGGTATAACAATCATCTCCCCCACTGTTAGGATAAACATGGCTACGAAAAACAGGTATATTTCGGAGATAAAACCATACATCCCAAAGCCAATCATGTAAAGTAGCGTACCCAATGCCATCATTTTCATGGGTGCATACTTTGAAGTCCTGTTGGTTATCCAGAATTGAAATAATACTACCATCAACGCATTGATGCTTACTAATATACCAAAGCCCTCCTTTGAGAATGCGTACACCGTCAGTAGAAATACCGATAATGTACTATATAATTGCATGTAAACTAACACCGTTACAACAGACACAGCAAGAAACATTATATAAACTGAATCTTTTAAAACTTCTTTATATCCTATGATGGTTTTCATAACTGATTCTTCTGGTTTGTCATCTTGTTTTTCCGGTTTCGTTTCTGGAATGACAATGAATACAATAAATGCAGTAATTAAGCTACACACAGCGTCCGAAATAAATAACAACATATAGGATTCGCTTGCTAAAAATCCACCGAGTATAGGACCAATGGTTGCTGAAACATTTACAGC
>JAGXNZ010000417.1 GCA_019894655.1 Promethearchaeota archaeon
CCTAGAAGTGTGTATGGAATTACAAAATGCGCAACAGAACAAATTGCATGGTTATATCATAACTCTTATGGCGTACCAAGTATAATAACACGAGGTTTTAACCATGAAGGTCCAAGGCGCGGTATTCAATTTGTCACGAGCGTCATTCACCGACAAATTGTCGAAATTTTAGAGAATAAAAGGGATAAAATCGTTATTGGAAATCCTAATGCAATAAGAGATTTTACACACGTCAAAGATACTGTAAATGCATATATATTGTTGAGTGAGAAAAAGAAATATGGAGAACCTTTCAATGTATGCTCAGGGATGGGGATAACTATTGCTGATTATGTAAAATTAGCGAAAAAAATTTACAATCTTGATACAGATGTGTATATCGACAAGAAACGAATGCGGCCAAGTGAAGTCCCTTTATTAATCGGTAAGAATGAGAAAATCTATAATGAAACTGGCTGGAAACCAGTTAGATCTGTTGTGGATATCATAAAAGAAGGCGTAAAATATTTCCAAGATCATCCAGAAATGCTTGGAATTGAAGCTCATTAATTATTTTAAATATTAAAAAGTAAAATAAAAATTATAAATTTAACACTTGTTTTTGAATTTTAATTAGTTCTATAATGCCCTTTTCTCCAATTTCTAATATTTCGTTAAGTTTATCTTTGTTAAAAGGTGCTCCTTCTGCAGTTCCCTGAATCTCGATTAAATCTAAATCTTCGTTCGCTACTAAGTTAAAATCTACATCTACTTTAGAGTCTTCTTCATAGCTGAGGTCTAAAATAACTTTATCATTATTAATTCCAAGTGATATTGCAGCAGTCACCTTATAATCTGGAAAATCGTAAATTCTCTGCTCGTTGTATAAGAAATTGATTGCGTCAAAAACAGCGATAAACGCTCCAGTTATTGAAGCACATCTAGTACCGCCATCCGCTTGAATTACATCACAATCAACCTTAATCGTGCGTTCGCCGATTTTTTCGTAATTAAAAGCAGCTCTCATACTTCTTCCTATTAAACGCTGAATTTCTTGAGTTCTCCCTTTTGTCCCTAAGCGATCTCTTTCTCTTTGGGTTCTTGACTGAGTAGCCCTTGGTAACATATTATATTCTGCTGTAATCCATCCTGTTCCTGTATCCTGCAAAAATCGGGGAACATTTTCCATAACTGAGGCGGTAACGATTACTTTTGTGTTTCCCTGGGTAACTAAAACAGAACCTTCTGGATATTTCAGAAAATTTCGCTCAAAAGTAGTTTTCCTTATTTCGTCGAATTTTCTTCCGTCAAGTCTCGCATTTCCAAGCATGAAAACAAAACCAGAGTATTGTCTATATATAATCTATTGAACCATATGAGATTAATAATTATAATACTAATTTATTAAAAAAGAAATTGATTAAAATAATCTTAAATTGAAAAGCAGAAGAAAAAATACATATCCTATATAGAAACTATTAATTGAGAGGAAAACTCCCTAATATTTTCTGCCATATTACATTAGATTTCATTTGTTCGAGAGCTATTTTTGCATTGGAATCGTTTTTATCTGCTTCAAATTCCATAAAGAAAATGTATTCCCATCTCCCTTTTCTTCGAGGTCTGGATTCTACTTTTGATAAGTTGATTTCTGCATCAGAAAATATTTTTAAAACCCAATAAAGCGCTCCTGGTACATGCTTAGTAACAAAAACGATAGAAGTTTTCATTTTATCTCCTTTTAAAGGATTCTCGGTTTTCGATACCACGAGAAACCTCGTGAAATTTGAACTCTCATCTTCAATCTTAGAGTTGAGAACCTTCAAATCGTATAATTCAGCAGAAAGTTCAGGGCCTATTGCAGCATAAGAGATATCGTTTAGCTTGTGAACTCTTCTAACTGCTTCTGCCGTTGAACTTATATCTATAATTTTTGCAATCGGCAAATTTGCTTTTAACCAAGCTTTAGTTTGTGCAAATGCTTGTGGGTGTGAAATTACATTTTTTATG
This sequence comes from Promethearchaeota archaeon, assembly GCA_019894655.1. The sequence goes on from JAGXNZ010000417.1 coordinate 1,990, forward strand.
TCAGAAATTTCAGCATTGTTCAAACAAATTAAGTTTTGAATTACTCTAACTTCAACCTCTCCATAAATAAATAGATCTCTTTCAATAAGCAAATCCAAAGTTTCTCTAACTGTTCCTTGCAGACTATTTTCAAAGGGAACTACACCAAAATCTAATTCCCCTTTTTCAATACTATCGAAAATATCTGGTGTAGAACTCTGCGGAACAAATTGCGTTCCAGCTTTAGCGAAGAACTCAAGAGCTGCTTGATGGGTGAAAGTCCCCATCGGCCCTAGATATCCAACTTTTGATATGGTGCCTTGAATTGCTTTACTAGCACTAATAATCTCTCTCCAGATAGCCTCCATACTTTCCTTTTTAAATGTAGTTTGTTTATTTTTGATTCTTTCGATTAGTTCTTCTTCCCGTTTAGGTTGATATATTTCTAATTTTAGATTTTTCTTTATTTTTCCTATTGTTATAGCGTATTTGCCTCTTTCATTAAGAAGTTCTACAATTTTATCATCAATCTCATCAAAACTTTTTCTTAAATTCTTCAATTCCTCTTTATATTTCTCTTCTTCGCTCACTTTAATTTCACATCAATATTTATTCAAATAATAAAATTTGATTACATAATTTTTTGTAAATTTAGTTCTAATGCTGCCACTGGAAACTCAAGTTTGAAATTTAACAAAACTTCTGGATGAATTTCACCAATTTCACCAATTTTAACATTCTTTAAATATATCTCTCCATAGCGACCGTTAATGTAACTAGGATTTTCCTCAATTTTAATCTCATATTCGTTAAATTTTCCAAATGCCATCATAACGAAATCTAAGGTCGATCTTATTTCTGTAAAATTTGCGTCTTCGTGATATGATACCGCCGAGAGATGAA
>JAGXNZ010000418.1 GCA_019894655.1 Promethearchaeota archaeon
ATTGGAGTTCCATATTTCTTTTAGACCGTAATGTATAAATAAACTGGCTACCCTTTGTAACTTAAATCTAAAAAATTTGATTGGTCAGATGATCTTAAACTATGTCCGCTCCAATTAATTACCCACCAAAAGAAGTTATAGAACCTATCTTTGGTAAAATTAACTTTGAATTAGTAATATTATGGATGCTCAATAATAATGAGGTATGCACGTGGTCTCATTTAAAAGAAATGATCAAACCTTCAACTTTATCAATTTATCTGAAGAGGCTTTTGGTTGCGAATGTAATTGAAAAAAAAGAATTTAATCAATATACTATAACAACAAAAGGGCGAGACAGGTTTTATGAACTATCACAAGCCACGAAACAAAAAAGGAAACTAAATTACCCACCAAAAGCAATTTTGTGGAAGAGAAATTACGATCATTGGATACTATGGATGGTTTACAATAATAATTTCTGTAAATGGGCAGATTTTCTAAATGAACCTCTTTCAATTAATAATTCTTCTTTATCCAAAAATATGAATTCTTTAATTGAAGGCAGTTTTGTTAAGAAAGAAAATAAAGAGTATAGGATTACTCAGTTGGGTAAAATTCAATATTCCATAATGCTGAGGGATTACGATTTAGACCGTCAATCGATTTTGGAAGAAGAAAGTAATCGAATCAAAGAAGTTACTAAAAATGCACTAAAATTCTTCAAAAAATATAGAATAGTTGAAGATGAGACTCGATTTCGATTTCTCAATAACCTTTTGAGATTACCCCACGAAATAATCAAGCAATCTGTAGAAAGTGAAGAAGATTTCTTCAAAATACTTCTATATTTATCCCTCAATCATCCATCACAATATCCTATCTTTATATCGACTGAGAAATTTGCTAAAAAGTATGGATTGGAATTGGTAGTTCTAGAGTTTCATGTTCTACAAATTATTGAGAAAAAAATATACCCTGTTAAATTCTTCAAATTGGAGGGAGAATTAGATGAGATATATTATTTTCAGGCTAATGAAAAACTTGAAAGGATATTGAACGCTGTAGTTGAAGAACACATCACAAAATTTACATACTTAAATAAATTGTACGAAGAAAATAAGGATAAGGCCTATTCAACAACTTTAGAATCCACAATAGATGCAATAGTGGAAGAAGTTTGCGGCCCTCTTTTTCATGAAGGTCTGCGTTATTCTTTAAAGAAAATGTTACCAAGCTATATTACTTACTTGGCCTACAAAGTTGAAAAAGAGAAAAAGTTGATTGATACTTATGACAAGTTAAAGGGTTTAATATGGCATGAAGTACAAACCTATAGTTCGAAGAAATATTTAGTTCAAGAGTTCACAAATTACGACAAGAACATCAAAACAGTAAATAAAGCCCTTAGCTTAAATCCTGACGAGTTTGACCTCTATGTTGCCAAAGAGCGCGTGCTCTTTTATTTTAACAAATACGATGAATTACTAACATTATTAGATGAAATGCTCGAAAAATTCCCCGAAGAGGAGAAGGACATCAAGATTAAAGAAGCGTATATTCTTAAAGAGAAGAGAAATATAGAGGAAGGACTTGAGATTATTAATAAGTTGCTCGAAAAATACTCAGATGATACTGAACTTCTTACTTACAAAGCTTATTGGCTACAATATTTAAACCGAAAAGAAGACGCGGTAGAAATAATTCAAAATCTGATCCAACAAGACCCTGATAACAGCATTTATCACGATACATTTGGTGAAATGTTGATGTCCTTCCAAGATTATGAAAGCGCCAAAAATGAGTTTCTAAAAGCCATTGAAATAAGCTCAGAAGAATGGTATACTTTCCAAACGCACATTAAGTTAGGGATATGTTATAAAGAGCTTGGTAAGTTTAAGTTAGCAATCGAAAGATTAGACTCAGGAACTAAATATGCGGAGAAGAGTAAATCAGATTCAGAAACAAAACAAAATTGGCTTGCTATTGCGAACCTTTTTAAAGCAGAAATAGAAGAGCTCGAAAGCGAGGTTTGACTTACGAAATATTTTGTTTTTTATGAAATCATATCCTTTCTACAAGTATTGATACGATATTGTTCCCAAATCCACCAAAGTTACATGTGATTCCACACTCTGCGCCGTCAACTTGTCTCTTACCTGCGTTTCCCCTTAATTGCCACACCAATTCTACAACTTGAGCTACTCCGGTGGCTCCAAGGGGATGCCCTCTTGATTTCAAACCTCCAGAGGGATTAATAGGGATTTTACCTCCAATCTCGGTTTGACCTTCGTGAGCAGCTTTAGCGCCCTCGCCTTTATCAAAAAAACCAATATCTTCACTTTGCACTGCCTCGAGGATTTCAAAAGCGTCGTGTAATTCTGCTACATCCATATCTTTTGGTGATTTATGAGCCATTTTATATGCTTGTTCAGAACAGATTCTTAAAGCTTTAAGGGTGGTAATATCTTCGCGTTCAAACACAATATGCGTATCTGTTGCTTGTCCAATACCAGAAATTAAAATAGGTGTATCAGAATATTCTTTTGCTTTTTCAGCATTACATAAGACTAAAGCAGCAGCACCATCCGAAATCGGGCAAACATGAAAAAGTCTCAGGGGATCTGCAATTATAGGATTTGTCTTATCGTCTTTTAGAAATTCATGTACATTCTCCCAAGTTCCTTTTCCTTTATTAATAGCGCTTTCCATAAAACTATTAATAGTTCTCTGAAAATGAGCATTTGGATTTAAAGCTCCATTCTTATGGTTTTTAATTGCGATATCGGAAATCCATTCTAGTTTTGCGTCATATTTTTCGAGATATGCCCTCGTTAGCAATCCCGCAAATGAAGGAAGTGAGGCGCCATGTCGTCTTTCAGCTTCCGGGTGTGTTAATGTTGCCACGTTTGAAGTTACATATCCAGGAGTTGTTATATGAGTCATTTTTTCCCCCCCTACAACCAAAACTAAATCGCTCATTCCTGAGGCAATCGCTTGAAATCCCGCTTTTATAGCCGAACCACCGCTGGCAGGTCCATTTTTGATATGGTCTGCGGCGGCAGGAATTAAGCCAATTCTATCTACTAAAGCACTTGCAACCCCAGATAAATTATTGAAAGCAGAAGGACTCATGGCACCAACATAAACAGAATCAAAGTTTTTATCACTAGTATTTGAATCCTGAATTGCTTGTAACGAAGCATCGCATAATAAATCCATTAAATCCTTATCCTGGAGCCTTCCAAATTTAGTGTGTCCTACTCCTATTATTGCAACTTTTTCCATATTAAACGCCGGGATTATACTTTCTATTAGTTATTAAATAGAATCTAATCTTATTCTTTACTTTTTTTTGATTTTTGAAAATAAGAAAAAAAAGAAAAAATGTAGAAATCACTGTTATTTAGGGTTTTCATTTTTAACTATTGTAGCAATTGACATGCCAAAACCAACGCACATACTACTAATAGCGTATTCATCTCCAGTTTTCTCTAGTTGGTGAACATTAGATCCGATCAATCTGCAGCCTGTCATTCCAGTTGGGTGTCCTAGGGCAATAGCTCCGCCCCATGGATTAAAATTAGGACTATTCCAATCTAAACCCAATTCCTTACAACAACCATAGATAACTGGACTAAAAGCCTCATTAATTTCAATATAACTCATATCATCAAACAATAAATTTGCTCTTTTTAGTGCCTCCGGCATGGCTTTAACAGGTCCATCCAGCATTATCACAGGATCGGTTCCGACAATAGCAAAATTTAAGATCGTAGCGCGGATTTTAAGACCTAGTTCTTCTGCTAGCCCTCTTGTCATCCAGATTTGTGCTGCTGCTCCATCGCTCGTAGGACAACTATTTCCAGCAGTTAAAAACGCTTGACTTTTTCGACCTGTAATTGTTCGCAAATTAGCGAGCGCTTCCATAGAACTGTTGGGACGAGGAGCTTCGTCACGAGAGGTTAATACAGATTGACTTTCATTTTTTACAACATTATTGTTTTCGTCTAGCATAGGTTTTCCGTTTTCATCAAGCTTTGGACACCAAATTGGCTCAATTTCTTTTCCTCTGTCATCCCATGCTTTTGCTGCTTTTTGATGGGAAAGTAAAGAGAGCTTATCTAATTCTTGCTTTAATTTATCTTTTAATTCTCCCTTGAACTCATTGGGCGTTATCCCATTATGTTTAGAGAAATAGTGTATCCCTAACACATGCGCACTTGTAATTTGTCCAGCCAGAGATGTATTATACTCTTTCAATTTTGCAGCAACTTCGGGATTCGTTAAGATTTTCTTATTGGGAGCAATCATTAAAGGTTTTCCCAATTCTTCATTAAAAACAAACGTGTCAGACATAATAGAGTATTTGTTTTGAATTTCTATTCCCCCGCAAATGACCGCATCGTGCACACCACTAGCGACTGCTTGCCACGCAGATAATACTGCTTGAGCACCACTCGCACAGTGTCTATTGAGACTCATCCCTCCCACACTAACAGGAAGGTGTGCACCTAATGCTGCATTTCGTCCAATATCTATTGCGCATTCACCGATTTGACTGTTGCATGAAACTATAGAATCACCGAGAAGGCTCATATCAAAATCATTTCGCTTTTTTAAAGCTTCATAACAATGTATTATTAGATCATCTCCTCTATGCCTTACTATGGTCCCTCCCCTCTTTCCAATTGGAGTCCGCACATAATCGACCAAGACAGGTTCCCGTTGTGGATCTTTAAAATATTTTTCATATATACTTATTGCTTCTGTCATACATCTTCACATTATATTAGATTTTATAGAATCAAATGTTTGCTAAATATTAAATTCTTTTTTTAAAAACCAAACTCCTTAAAAAAATGCATTTATAGTCAATTTTTAAATACTGTACCACTAGAAAGAGTGAATCTTATATATGATGGCGACCCGTATTTTATTCAATTGACAAGAAGTTAAATTAAAAATGTGTTATGTTATATATAATCCATTTTTTTTTTAATTACTAGGGTTGATTATGGAATTTAAACCAAAACTTGATGATATTGATAATACTTTTTCGATGTTATTAAAGAGTATTCCAATACCAGCTTTAATTTGGAAAAAAATGAACAATTCTTTGACGCTTGTATATAGTAACGACGAAAGCTCTAGAATTAGTGGAGGAACAATTAAAGAATATATTGGAAGGAAAGCCTTTGATATATACAAAAATAACTCTCAGATTTTAAAAGTGATGCAGGAATGTGCTTTAAATAACCAGAAATTTAATTATACTATTGATAATGGTAATCCAATCATAGATAATGGAATTTCATATAAAATTTCTTTTGAACTTATTGCTCCTGATACGATTGTTCAGTATTTTACTGATAACTCTTCGGTTAATAAGAAAATCCATAAAACTAGAGAGGTAAATTTAATAGAGTCAGAAGAAAAATATAGAATTCTTTCGGAAAACTCTGATGATTTAATTACACTCTATGATGAGAAATTTAGGGTTATTTACATAAATGTTGAAAGCCATTCTAGAGTTTTGGGATATCCTGCTAAAAAGTTTTTAAAAGCCTCGTTTAAAAATATTATTGCGCATAAGGATGATGTAATTCCTTTGATTAACGTCATTAAGAAGGGGGTAGAAGAGGGGCATTATAGAGGTCAGATCAGGTTTAAACATCAAGAGGGACATTATATGTGGTTCCAACTTACTGCTAAATTTTTCAATGTTGAACCAGAAAATAGAAAACTTCTTGTAATAGCAAGAGATATAACTGACATTAAACAGTTTGAAGAAGATTTGAGAGCATCAGAAGAAAAGTATCGGTTCCTCACAGAAAATTCAGACGATCTTATAACGCTTTACAGTGATAAAATGATAGCAGAGTATATTAATAAAGAGACTCATTCAAGGGTTTTAGGATATCCCCCGGAGAAATTTTTAAAAACATCTTTTAAAAGTAGAATAGCTCATAAAGATGATGTAATCCCATTCTTAGAGAAATATAGAGATGGTTTAAAAAGCGGAAATTATCGTACTCAAATCAGGTTTAAACACAAGGAAGGGCACTATCTTTGGTTTCAAATCTATGCGAAATTCTTTATTGACATTTTAGATAAACGGAAGTTATTAATGGTATCTAGAAACATTACGGATATTAAACAAGCAGAGAAAAATCTGAAAGAGTCGGAAGAAAAGTTTAGAACAATCGCTGAACAAGCATTTATGGGTATAATGATAATAGAAGATGATAAACTTAAATATGTAAATTCAAAATTGTTAGATATTTTTGAGTTGTCATCTAAAGATACAGAAGGGTGGACAAAAGAAGATATAACTAGACTAGTTCATCCCCAAGACTTAGAATTCCTGATCGAATATAGACAAAAGTTAAGGGAAGGAGTTCCAGGTATAAAAAGCTATAATTCTTATAGGATTTTCACGAAAAGTGGAAAGTTAAAATGGATAGAACAATTTTCCAAAAATATCTTCTTTAAAGGAGAACCTGCAGAGCTATTTACTATTATTGATATTACTGAAAAGAAAGAAGCTGAAGAAGAATTAATTAAGCTAAACGACTTAAAATCTGAATTGTTTGTAAGAACATCCCATGAATTAAAGACGCCTCTCGTATCTATTAAGGGGTTTTCAGATTTATTACTGACCGTTCATAGAAGTAAGCTAGATGACTATGCAATTTCAAAGTTAACGGCAATCAAGAATGGTGCAGATAGATTGCAAAAACTTATTGATGATATTTTAAAAGCTGCGGAATTAGAATCAGGCAACACAAAACTAAACTTAAAAAATGACAACATTTCTGACTTAATTCATATTTGTGTTAAAGAAGTTCAAGGTTTCACTGATTTAAGAAAACACCAACTGGAATTAGATATAGAACCAGACCTTATGACGAATTTTGAACAAGAGGAAATTCATAAAGTTATAAGTAATCTATTACATAACGCAATAAAATACACTCCTCCCTACGGAAAAATAGAGATCAGATCTGAAAAAAAGGACAATCTAATAATAACTTCTGTAAAAGATGATGGTATTGGTTTTATAATTGAAGAAAAACAAAAACTTTTTACACAGTTCGGTAAAATCGAACGCTACGGTCAAAATCTAAAAGTAATTCCAGATGGTTCCGGCCTTGGCTTGTTTATCTCAAAAAAAATAGTCGAACTCCACGGAGGGGAAATCTGGGCTGAATCAGAGGGTAGAAATCAAGGTTCGATATTTTATTTTACCTTACCATTAACTCAATCTCAATAAATATTTTAACTGATTACTCGAATTAAGTCTCTAAGTAAATTGCGGGTTTATTAGGTAGAGCTTTAGTCGATCGCTTTTTAGGGTCGTATTTTGAATCAATTATTATACTGCTGTTTATCCTTTTTTCAATATAACCTTTATATTCTTCTAATAGCTCATATTCATTCAAATTAGTCAGATCCTTTTCCCAAATCCGATTCTTTATCTGATTTTTGACAAATGGAATTAAGTTCGAATTTTTCATAAAATCCGGAATTTGCTTACATTCTTCGATAATCTTCTTGAAATCGCCCAATTTTGAAGTAATTATTTTTAAAACCTCGTATTTCCAGCTTGGAGCAGTGTACAGATAAATTTTGCTTAGATCACTGGATGAAACAATTTTTTGAATATTTAGAATATCAGCTATTACATCAGAAATATAATCAAATTCACTTTCGATATCGTTGTTAATGTACCCTTTGTTAAAATCGTCCCAAATGACATTTGAAAGGAAATCTATGTTTCCCATCATTTCCCATAGTTCTTCGCATAGGTGAGGTATGGTTAAAGAAAGTATTTTTACCCAGTTTGGAAAAATTATTTTATAAACTTCTAAAACATCATTCGCGTCTTCACAATATCTGTTAAAATCTTGAATTATGTTAAAAACCTCATAAAAAGAGAGTTGAATGTATTTTCTTATGTTTAAATCTTTCAAACCAATTTCCGCTTCGACAAATTTCTTAGTACATTTCGATAAAACGATATTAGCATATTTTGTTTTAACATTCTCTATTTTTCCTTCAACATTATTTAGTTTATCTGTATTCTCTGAAATAAAATTATAGAACCGTATTATGTGGTTTTTTACAACTTGTAATTGTTTTTCACGCCAATCTACACTAATTCCAAAGTCAGCACTATGAGAGATATAAAACCGAAATAAATCAGCTGAGTAATTAGCTTTAATACTTGCTATTGAAATTACGTTTCCTTTAGATTTCCCCATTTTTTGACCTTCTATAATTACCGGTTCTATTAGAGAGACAATTTTTGGCCAATGTTCTTCGGGAAAAATAGCTACATGATGAAATATATAAAAGCTCAAATGATTGGAAATGTGCATTATTGCTGTATGCCTGTGATCAACTGGATACCAATAATAAAATTCTTGCTGCATTTGGTTTAATACAGTTACTTCAATCTTGGTTTGGTTTGACAGACTTTTGATATCACCTATATTTAATAAAACATAATCAAAAAACGCGGGTATAAGCTGTTCTGGTTTGATATCATTTTTCTTTATCAGATGAATTATGGTGTAGAAACTCATATATATTGTAGAATCGCTTAAAGACTCAATAATCCAATTTTTGTCAAATGGAAGCGGAGTTCCAAGGCCTCTCTTC
>JAGXNZ010000419.1 GCA_019894655.1 Promethearchaeota archaeon
CTAATTTTTTTGCAGACTGTCATCATTTAAAAATTAAAAAAATTGAGTTTTTTATAACTGATTTATATTATCAGTTGGACATTAAATCCATCCATTCAATTGCTAAATAATTAATTCCATTCTATTATGATAGACTATACTAGAATTAGAGATTTTAAAATTAACGACTTTTTAACTATAAAGTTGGAGGGTGGAAAAACAGTCATCTACGTAAAAAATCGTCCTTTTAGGCAATGTATGTATTTATTATTAGATATTCCAGTCGATCGAGTTGAAAAATATGACGAAATCCGATCAATTGACGAAGCAGCTGTGAAATTGAGTCGTAAAATGGAGCAAAATCATAGGTTAGTTCCTCCGGAAACAGAATTTTGGGGCCATTGCTCAAATCTTCAAGCTTGGTTTGATAATGATTATGATACTCGAATTCTTCATCGTAACTTAGCATTTCCCTTATTGAAAGCACTCTGTGATGCTGGAGATATGATAGCCAGAAGAAAGTTTAAAGAAGAAATAGCTATGAGGTATGCTACAGGGCATCCAACTGTAGTTAGGTTTTTAACTCAAAATGGTTATTTACATTATTTAACTGAAGATGAATTTGAAAGTATACTAATTGACATCGATTTCCCTAATATTAAAGAGTTTTCAAGAAAAATTTCAACGCAATTAAAAACATACGACGATCCAGAATCTGAGAAAGAAATCAAATTACAGGTCACGAAGTTTATGCATACTTTTCGGTTGTCCTACAAGTATTTACTTTTAATTAAATCAATAGAAAACATTCCTAATGACTTAAAACAGCCATTTGTTGAAATTATTTATAATCGATACAAAAACAATCGAAGCTTTCCAATCCTTAAATTTCTGAACAAGGCTTTAGTCAATTATGAGAATTTAGATATTAAATTGCTTACATATAAAGACAAATTAATTGGAATTTTACAAGATAATTTCCTAAATCTCCGCAATAAAATGATTGAAGATGTTTTAGAAATTAAGGGTTTAGAAGAAATAGAATCAAAAATAGATCATCTCGATCTAGGTAATAATAGAATTACTAAAATAGAAGGTTTAGATCGCTTAGAGAATTTAAAAAAGCTGGATTTAAAAAATAACTATATTGAGAAGATTGAAGGAATTGAAGAACTTAAAAACTTAGAGTTGTTAGACTTGTCCGGTAATATTAATATTAAAGTTATACCGGAAAATTTAAATGAGTTACCCTTCTTAAAGGTGGTTAAATTAACAGGTTGTAGAATTGGAACTATTACAGATTCAGCTTTGAAATATTTGTGGATGGGTCAGAATTTCAGGTATTATACCGATTATACTGATGAAGAAGTCCAATATTACGAAAAAAACTACTCCTCAAGGGCCAGAGCTAATAATAGATTATATAAAAATTTTGTTAAATGGCTGTTAAAGGTTAGAACTCAGATGGTAGATTTAAGCTTTGATTTTAAAGATATCAAAAAGTATGAGCTGAAAAACTCTAAAAATGCGTTGAGGGCCTGGAATCCTACCAGAAGCTTCATAAAATATCTTGACGATAAAAAACAATTAAGAATAACAAAATTTTTAGGAATAACTTAGTGTCTTTGCAATCAGCATAATTGAATTGATATATTCAACCCAAGGCAAGTAATATAGAACAACCACTGTGATAATCATTACCACATAAAACGAACAAAACCACCATAACCACGTCGATATGGCGACTTGGCGACCATCTATTGATGCATGTGATCGTGATGGATGCGTGGCGATGACTACATGTTACTCCCACGATGTGATTTTGGCAGATCTCAAGGGCGATAAATTCGTGATCCCCAATAATAAAGTAGACTCGGAGTTGACTCTTTTTAGATGTCTTGAAAGCCTTATAAAGCCTTATAAAACATAATATATATATACAATATGATTTCTTTTTTGTTATCATTTAACTTGTAATAATTTAGTTTTTTAAAACTAAAATGGTGAAAAAAATGGAAAATAAAGGTAATAAAATCTCAAAGGTAAGGAAAATGAAAGCGATTGTATGGACAAAATACGGGCCTCCGGATGTTCTTCAGCTCCAAGAGGTAGAAAAACCTACTCCCAAAGACAATGAAATACTGGTTAAAATACATGCGACGACAGTAACAGCGGGGGACACTGAACTTCGAAGTCTCAAATTCTCTCTCTTGATGCGGCTCCTCATGCGATTAGGATTTGGTTTCAAAAGCCCCAAAAAAAAATACTACATATTAGGGATGGAGCTAGCCGGGGAAATTGAATCAGTAGGCAAAGATGTAAAATTATTTAGGAAAGGTGACCAAGTTTTTGCAGCTACCGAGGAGGGTTTTGGGGCTTATGCCGAGTACATATGTCTACCTGAAGAAGGAGTGGTGGCAATAAAACCGGCCAATATGACCTATGATGAAGCCGCTGCCGTACCTGTTGGGGGACTTGAAGCATTACATTATCTTAGAAAAGGAAATATCCAGAGTGGACAAAAGGTTTTGATTAATGGTGCGGGTGGAAGTATAGGGACTATGGCGGTACAGCTTGCCAAATCATTCGGGGCTGAAGTGACTGGCGTGGATAGCACGAGGAAATTGGACATGCTGCGTTCCATTGGTGCAGACCAGATCATTGATTACACTAAAGAGGATTTCACCAAAAATGGTGAGACCTACGATGTTATTTTTGACATAGTAGGCAAGGGTTCGTTTTCAGGTTGTATAGGATCGCTAAAGAAAGAAGGAATCTATCTTTTAGGTAACCCTGCGCTGTCAAAGATGGTTCGAGGGCGATGGCTTTCAATGACAAGCAGCAAGAAAGTAATATCAGCGATGGCAAGCTATAGAACTGAAGATTTAATCTTCCTCAAAGAGCTTATTGAGGCGGGAAAGATAAAATCGGTCATTGATAGACGCTATCCGCTAGAACAAATTCCCGAGGCTCACAGGTACGTCGACAAGGGACACAAAAAGGGAAATGTAGTAATA
>JAGXNZ010000079.1 GCA_019894655.1 Promethearchaeota archaeon
GGTATTGCTGAAGCTACAGGGCTCCCTATAACCGCTAGCGGAGGAGCTGGCACTAAGCAACATATTCTTGAAGCTTTTACCATAGGAAAAGCAGCTGCTGCTTTAGCAGCATCAATATTTCATTTTCGAGAACTTTCAATTAAGGATTGTAAAGAATATTGTGCTCAAAATGGAATTCCCATGCGGTTATAATTTTAATTTTTTTCTCATTTTTATATAAACCACTAATTTACTGGATTTTTAAATATTCGTTAGATTTATATTAATTATCTGAGTAATTTGAAATTAAGTGAATAAAAATTGCCTTTTTGTACTGGATGTGGGAAAGAAATTTCTAAAAACCAAGCACTTGAACTTGATAATAGATGTCGTGAATGCGCGAAATCTTTTCCACAATTAAAATGCAAGATATTTCTAACTCAATATTATGGGGGAATTACTCAAGAAACTCAGAATCTCATTAATGATTGGTTAAAAGAAAATTCTAACGTAAAGATTAAGTTTATTACTCAAGTTATTGAAAACAGGCCTCCTGCTCCAAATCTCATAACTTCAATATTCGATGAAGAATATTTTTCAGAAAAAAAGGAGGAATAATTATATTGAGAGGAAGAAAAAAGCTTATAACATCTAAAAGTGGTTATACATGGACAACTATCTAATAGGGTCTTTTAATATTTCAAATGATCGGATTATTTCTTCAATTCAAATTGTTTTGAATCAATATTATTTTAGTAAATCTTCCATTAAAAAGACTTATAGAATGAATAAACTACACAAAAATTATTGGGGCTTATTAGGAGAGTGGTTAATAGGATTTAATAGTAAAATTTCAAGGGTAAATTGTTTTACTTCTGATGGTAAATACTTAATTACCTCAGAAAATACGGGTGGGAAAATTGAACATTGGGTTTATGATCTTGAAAAAAAAAAAAACAAAAAAACTTTTTAATACTAGATATTATGAGATTCTAATAGTCCCTTTTCCAAGGAGTCCTCCGTGTTAGTCAAATCCTTATTAAACAATATAACAATTTCACAGGTATAAAGCAATCAATTTTAATAATTAAGACTAAAGACAATTTTGAGAATATTTACAGCTATAGCATTTTTCTTTGGTCTCAGTACAGCATGCTTCTCGATGTCCAGTCCAATATCCAATGGCCCAATCAATATGTTTTTCTGCTTCCACAGAGTAAAATTTATGAATATATGCTTTTATATCTCCATACATCTTCGAATTGTTTTCTGCATCTGTAATATTACCATTAAAAAAATCAGTAGCAACTTTCTGCGGAATGGATTTTATAAATTCTTTTTGACCGATCATTCCAGGTTTAAACACAATAATGGAATAAAATAAGTTTTTAATTTCCAATCCAAGTTCTTTCAAGATAAGTCCATAACTCTGCGCTTGAGCATGACGAGATAAAAAATCCTCCCTATAACTACTAAATTTGAATTCGAATACCAAAATTGGCATCCCCCCAATAAAAAGAACGATATCAGGTCTCCCAATAATGTAAATTTTCTTATATGGAGTAATAAAAATAAATTCAGCGAGCATAAATTTATCTTTTGTGTATATATTTCTCCATGCCTCTTCGATTGTGACCGGTCTAAAATCTTCTACTATCTGAGCATGTCCCTCATCCCCCTGTAGCATTTCTTCTGTGACAATCTTTCCTGTAAGATATTCTTGTTCTAATTTTTGTTCGCAATAAAATTGAGATCCGATATCACTTGGGATTATGTATCGTCTATCAAATTTGAGAACTTTTTTCGAGCCTTCAATCCTCTTAAAAAAGTCCATTTGATGTTCAAATTGAGTTTGCCAGATTTCTTTTGGAACCATTATTTGATCTTTAAAGAATTTAAGTGAACTAATATTGAATAAAACAAATATGAATTTGAAGATATTTCTTATTTAATATATCGCTGTAAGAACATTCGCATTTTTTTCATTGTTTTCTGCTTTAGATCCTCAAAACGGCCTTGATACTCATACAGACCATCCAGCAATCTTTCTTGTTTTGCTTCTTTGATACGAAAAAAGGAAGCTACCACATGGAACGCTTTAAGCTCCAAATCTCTTACGTCCTCAGCAGAAGCTATATTGTCTAATGCATAGTCTATAATTGAATTTCTGGCTTTCACTTTCCAATCTAACTCATTTTCCATAGTCACAATAACACAGATTATACGTTCAAATTAATAGAGATAGAGAGAAGTAATTTTTTCATTTTAAATCTGACAAAAATCGACAGAAATCAAGCTGGGAAGTTAAGATTGGATTGAGAATGTAAAATCGTGGATCCAAAGGTTAGAGAAATAGCCAATCTGGAAGAAAAAATGGATTATTTAAGATTAAAATTAGAAATAAAAGATTCACAAGATTAAAATTATATAATCATTATAGTAAGCAAAATCAGAGCTCTATATTTGTGTCTCCTTTTTTAAAATGTCATTTGATAAATAATTTTAATAGATAAACTTCTCATTTATACTTTGTAAAAGGAGGATACAAAAATTAACTAAAAAAGGAGAGCGTAATGGGAAAGAACATTTGGCTTAATATATATAAAAATTCTAGGTTTATAAATGGTATTAGCGAAATCCTTGAACAAATATTAGAAGCCTATGAAAATTATATTAAATTTTTTCCTAGAAAGTATTTACAGTTCGATGATTTTGGTAATATTGATTATTTAACCGCCTGTGATTGCTTTTTTTTGGAGTTTTCTGAGAGGGATGGTGTTGGAACTATTAGTAGTAGTCCAAAAATCTTTGATGAAAACATTGTTGATCGTATTTTAGAGTTTTGGGAGGCAATAAGCAGAAAATACTTTTTTGAAGAAATAGTTATTATTGATTGTCAAGAATCAGATTTTTTCGATGAGGGAAAAGTCTTTTATTACCATCGAGGAGAATTATATCATATTGACGATTTTGGGATTATAGATCTTTTTTATATTAGGGATGTTATAAAGAGATACGATGTACCTATTTTATCAAAAGAAGAAATAATAGAGAAAAAAGAGCAAGAAAAGAAGGAAAAAATGAAACGTGAAAAAGAAGAGAAAGAGAGGTGGAAAAAGAGACGTATTGAGCTGTCAGAATATTTTAATTCGCTTCAATCACAGAATAAAATTAAACTTATTAATGAGAAACAGAAATATATAAATCTTGCAGAAGACTTAAAAGATATTAGAGACATTCTTAAGAATAAGCGCTATCTAGAGAATTCTAATAATTCCCTTTCAAGCTTCGATAATATTACTGAAGAACATCAAAGAGAATTAACAACTTTTTTTAATAAGATTAAAATGAGCAATAAAAAAATTATTTTGGCTGGAGATGGAGGGGTAGGTAAATTAACCTTTCTATATAGATTAACTACGGGAAAATACTCTCCTAATACTAAAATGACGATAGGTGTTGAGTGTCTCACTAAAACCGTTGTTGTTAATAAGAAAAAAATCAATTTTTGTTTTTGGACCTTAGGAGGGCAAGAACGATTTAGATTTTTTTTACCTCTTTTATGTCGCGGTCTTGATGCTGCAATTTTAATGTTTGATTTAACTCGTGCAATGTCACTAGAAAGAATTCCGGAATGGGTTAATATATGTAGAAAGGAAAATCCAAATTTACCGATTTTATTTTTAAGATCTAAAGCTGATTTAGCGGATGATATTGATATCTCAAAAGATTATATCATGTCATATAAGGAACAGTTTAACCTATACGACTATTTAAAAATTTCTTCCAAGACAGGTGAGAATGTGGAAGAAGCATTTAATATGCTTCTCCATGATATTTTAGGGATACTATAAATATATCCAATTCCATTAATTTCCGTAAAATGGAAGTTAAAATCTTCTTTTTTAAGGTTTTTTTCGTATTAATTTTTAAAAATCTAACAACAACGTTTGACTATTTATATTTAGATACATGCTTAGATCATCAAGTATTTTCTCTTTAGAATAACTATTATTGCTTGCTATCTACTTTAAATCCTACTAAAAAAAGATCTAACCTTTAAGATGATTCACTTCTGTACATACTTTAGAGCTTCTTTAGAATAATTGGAAGTTGTAATAAGGTTCTAGAAAATTTATATATATATCACTTACTGATTTTTATTATTCAAAATAGGTGAAGTGTTTGGAGCAAAATTTTTGTATTCTTACTCTCGGACAAGAAAAGAGGAATATTAATGTCCTCGATGGTATAGTGACGATTGCAATCTCTGTAGACGGAAAATATTCCATTAGTGGATGGGCTTTAGGCGGATCCATGAAAATTTGGCACATCCCAGCGGGAGCCCTCATCCGAACGATAGAGGGACATGAAAATGGTGTGAACTCTATTTCGTTCAGTCCGATGGGGAATTCATTGCCAGTGGCTCTAACGATCAAACAGTAAAAATCTGGGATTTCCATACGGGAGATCTCATACGAACGCTTAAGGGACATAAAAGTTATGTGAGATCTATTTCGTTCAGTCCCGATGGAAAACTCATTGCCAGTGGCTCTGGTGATAAAACAGTAAAAATCTGGGATTTCCATACGGGAGACCTCATACGAACGCTCAAGGGACATAAAAGTTATGTGACCTCTATTTCGTTCAGTCCCGATGGGGAATTCATTGCCAGTGGCTCTGGTGATAAAACAGTAAAAATCTGGGAATTCCATACGGGAGACCTCATACGAACGCTCGAGGGACATAAAAGTTATGTGAATTCTATTTCGTTCAGTCCCGATGGGAAACTCATTGCCAGTGGCTCTTATGATAAAACAATAAAAATTTGGGAATTTCCAATAGGAGACCTCATACGAACGCTCGAGGGACATAAAAATCATGTGAATTCTATTTCGTTCAGTCCCGATGGGAAACTCATTGCCAGTGGCTCTGGTGATAAAACAGTAAAAATCTGGGATTTCCATACGGGAGACCTCATTCAAACGCTCAAGGGACATAAAAGTTCTGTGAGATCTATTTCGTTCAGTCCCGATGGGGAATTCATTGCTAGTGGCTCTAATGATCAAACAGTAAAAATCTGGGATTTTTTAAAAATCAAAATTGAATTTGAAAAAATGAAAATATCGATAGCTAAAAAAGAGGAAACAAGAAATGATCTAATAGAAAAATTTTCTTTAATCGAAAAATTAATTCGAAATAGTAGTTTCTCAACTGGAGTTCAAGAGTTAAGAAAGATTATAGAAGTTGCATTATACAATAATTTTATAGAGATTCGGAACAAAGCGGAGGAAAAATTAAAATTATATAGGGAACTAGAAAAATGTTGGCTTTATCTTAAGAATTTGTCTTCGATATATGAAGAAATATCTCTTAACGAGATTATATCAAGGTCTAAAACTGAAATCGCTTTAAACGATCTCATAACTTTATTAGAAAATATGATAATCAACGGTGAGATAGATGCCCGAATTAAAGGAGGCACTCTATTTTTTTTAAACAACAATACTATACCAATAGAGAAAGAAAAGGATATTATTGAAGAAGGAAAATCAGAATTTGAAACAAAAATAGAGAATTACAAACCAAAGGGATATCCTTGTCCTTATTGTAATGCGTTAGTTGATGAAGATATTATATTTTGTAGCTACTGTGGAAATAAGATAAAAGATTGACATTTCAAAATGCAGAAAAAATATTATCTGGAATTATCAAATATAAAAAATTCCATAAAGCTCTTAATTTAGATTTGAGATACATTGATAAAAATTATATCTTGAGTGAAGTTTATAAAAATATTGGAATCAAAGTGAGGTATATGAATCCTGAAGAGTTTAAGCGTTCTTATAAAGGACCTTATTCTCATTATTTCAATAAAATAAAAGATTCACATAATCGATATCTAGGTATTCAGACTGTTGGTAATCTTTTAAAATTAATGAAAAAAATGAACTATTATGGAGTAATCTATAAAATTACGCAAGTAAAAAATGAAAATGGAGACAAAATACATGATGGACCTGTATTAGTCGTTAATGTTAAAAAAATTAAAAATGGGTATGTTCGTATTGGAAGAGCTATTGAATTGTACGATAGACTAACACATTATATTTCGACTTCAGAGACAGAAAGAGCCAAGTATCATTTTGAACTAGCATTAAGAAAATATGGTATTAAGTCTTTTAGAATAGAAATCCTTGCTGTTTGTAAATCAAAGAAAGAGTATATTGCAACTGAATATTTCTGGCAATTATATTTTAATAGGAAAAATAATGAAGAAGGCTTTGATATTAATATAAATAAAAGATTTAATCCAACCTTTGGAAGTAGAGGGGATGAAATTGAAAGGTATCACATTCCCAAATGGGAGTTAGTTAAATTTATCCTTCAAGATATGAATAAAAAAGATATTCGTGAGTACTACGGTAATAAATATAAAGTTCAAGGTAAATACAAAAGCAAAACACATTATATGATAAGTTTAAGTGCATTAAATACAAGATTATTAAAATATTTCGGTACAATTGATTTATTAAAAATTCAGCGAATGCTTGTTAATCCTTCTCTGGATCTATGGTTTAAAAGAGGATATACTCTTGAAGAAGCTTTAGTTTATTTAGATGCACAAGGTATAAAATTTTATCAAACAAGTTCTAATCCAAAGTATCAGAAAGATAAATTAACTAGGCATGCTGTGAAAATTCATGGTGATATATTAAATGAAATTTATCTAGAACTGAAAAGCAGACGCTCTGGTCGATACGAGGCTATTAGGATAAAATTATTCATCATTCCATTTGTTAATTATTTAAAATCAATTGATATTAAAAAGACAATTGATACTCCGATAATGATAAGAGATCCAAATTCTGGTTTATTTATTTCCCGAACGGATATAGAATTATCTGAATTATCTATTATAGAACATTTGGTCTTAAAATATGTTGATCCTATTGAAATTGCGATTCAAATAGATATGTGTGAAAGAAATGACAATATTGACATTAAAGCTAAATGTGGTAAACAGATCACTACGTATTTAATAAACCGTTGGAGTTATACAATGGAACAAGCTAGAATAGAATTTAGCATAGAAAATTTAAGAAGATTCTTAAATACACATAATTTAAATAATCAAATTTATTTGGATTATAATAACTAATTTCTATAATTATAACTAAAATATCATGTGTAAAGACATTATTAAAGGATTAGAAAACGAAAGAAGTCAAATTTTAACAGAGAAAGATAAATTACAAGATTTATTAGATAGTTTAGACAAATTAACATTCTTAAGTTTATCAAATACAGAATTTAAGGATTTATACCTTAAATTTCATAGATATATATGTCAAGTACGAGATGAACTCGATAAAAGAGTAGATAATCTTTTCAGAAAAATAATAAAATTAAGAAATAAATAAGAAGAGTTTATATCATTTCGTATAGATCAAGATATTTTAGTTTATAATAGAAAATCTAAAATGTTTTTTAGTATTTCTATAATTTAAAATGGTTTTAACAAAACGAATTATTCCTTGCTTAGATGTAACAACGATATCAGGGATAGTTAGAGTAGTAAAAGGTATAAGTTTTATCAATCTTAGAGATGCAGGGGATCCAGTGGAACTTGGTGCGTTTTATGATAAAGAAGGGGCAGATGAGCTTGTGTTTTTAGATATAACGGCCTCATCAGATAAAAGGAACATTCTTATAGATATGGTTGAAAGTGTAGGTGATCAAGTTTTCATTCCTTTTACCGTTGGAGGAGGGATTCGAACAACAAAAGATATAAAAAATATTTTAAGAGCCGGAGCAGATAAAATATCATTAAATACATCTGCTGTAAAAAATCCTGGACTAATTAAAGAAGGATCAAAAATTTTCGGAGCGCAATGTATGGTAACAGCTATCGACGCTAAAAGAGTATATGTAGAAACTCCAAAGGATGCTCCTAAGAATGTTGTCGTAAAAGTCGAGAATAAATACTGTTGGTGGGAAGTCTACATCCATGGAGGTAGAACTCCTACTGGGAATGACGCTGTTTTATGGGGAGAAAAAGCAACCCATCTTGGTAGCGGTGAGATCCTTCTTACCAGTATGGATCAAGATGGTCAAAAAACGGGATTTGACCTTGAGCTAACAAAAACTTTTAGCGAACGGCTAGATGTTCCTATCATTGCTTCTGGAGGTGCAGGAAGTCTCAGAGACTTCATTGATGTTTTTAAATTAGGAAAAGCAGATGCAGCATTAGCGGCATCGATATTTCATTATAATGAATTTCCGATTCAAAAAGTTAAAGCAAATTGTAAAGAATCAGGAATTCCCATGAGGTTTTAAAA
>JAGXNZ010000080.1 GCA_019894655.1 Promethearchaeota archaeon
ACATCTTTTAAAGCAGAGAATTTCGTATTATTTAAATATGGCTTCACACATTCAGGACATACATAATAATAGGTAATATCATGTTTTGTGCATTTTTTAATTTTAATTTTCCCTCATCTTTCTTTACAAATCAATATAATCGAAATATCAAAAAAAATAATAAAAAAAAAAAATAATGCGCTACTTTACCTATTAGTCGGTAAAGAAACATTTAATTCAACTACTTTTTGAGCATTTATTTGAGACGCATTTTGATGTCTGTTGGTATTTTGTCTGTATTTAGTACAATTAGAGTCAGAACAATAAGAAGTTAATTTGCCAACTTTTTTCATTGATTTTTTACCACAGCAACCGCAAATACTGCTAGTATAAGGCGACGGCTCAAAAATTTTAAAATTTCCTTTTCCGTAAATATCTTCCAACCATTCGTTAAACAACCCTTTTAAACCATCTGCTCTGGGTAAATAAGTGACAATTTGAGCTAATTTCCCACGCAAACTTTTGGTTGTTATTTTTGAAATATCGTCCCATCCAAAATTTCTCGCACCGATTTTTCTCCCAACATACGCAAAAAGCATAACAAATTTAATTCCGAAGTTTTTATATATGCGTTGTGCTTTTTTTTGAAGAAGCTGGATTCTAAGGATATTTCTAATAATTATAACGGAAGGTGGGGGGTTCTCTTTTTTATAGTTTTTACTCTTTGGTACAAAGTTGGCACTTTTTACTCGTTCAAACAAACTCTCGGTGTAAATAATTTTCATCCTAATATTATTCTCATTACATTCGTTTTTCTCGGCTCTTAACAATCTTTCTGCTGTATTTTTAACTGTTAATGGTATTTTTAAAAAGCTATATTTCTCAAAAATCTCTTTTTGATAATTAGCTATACGATTTCGGTATTTCTCAAGTTTTTTTTTTATTTCTACAAAACCAAGTTGTCGTGCAAGAGAAGTTATATCTAACTGCTGTTTTGGTGTACCGACTGACAAAGCATATTCTCCTAATTCGTTAAAATCAGAGCCTAAAGTTGTAGATTTTATATTGGTTAATGGATTTCTTCTCGATTTGTCAAGGAGTTTAAAATATTTGGTAGGATGTTTAAAAGCATCTCTGGATTTAGAGCCAAGAACAACATGAAGAGGGACTTTATAATAGGGGGTTTTAGGAACTCCAATTGTCATTGATACAATATCTGCACCGTTGTTTAAACACTCAATTATTTTTTTAGTCGGACAAAAAAGCAATCTGCTAAAAGTTCGTGTACGATTTTCCGATGTAATTAGACCACTTTTACTGATAAACTCTTTTTTATACAACGGAAAGTCCAAATAAATATCTGTTTCTTTTGCTCGTATTTTATCAGAAACAACTTCAAAATTCTTAATAGGAACTTGACTCCCGTTCTGTTTAAATATTATAGGAGAATTGTATACATTTACAAATGAAATTTTATTGTTTGTACGATTGGGAGAGTGAAACGGAAAGGTCACGCATTTACTCGGATCAAACCCATTCAATTTTTTAACAATGCCAGAATTACCGAAATAATTATATTTTCTGGAATATGCGAATGCAATTATCCCACGCAAAGCTGTGAACAATTTATTATATTTTATCGAATTACTCTCCAAAATTTTCGCAAAGGCTTTTGTAAATTGCTGTCCTGCGAAATAATGCTCAAAAATATGTGTATATTTTTTTTTAATTTTTTTATTTTCTATTAAATCATCTCGTAAATATTCTATTTTATTTTTAAAAGTTTCTGTATTTTTACGGTTTTCATTTTCTAATCGATTTAAACTCTCATTAACATGATCTAAAAAAGTAGAAATAGCATTTTCTAAATCGTTATAAGTAATTTTAACTGAATGTTTGAATAATTCATTTTTATTAAACTTCAAAAGATATTCTTGGAAATTTTTAGTTCTAATAATATCCAAACCTTTTTTTGCCTCAAGACTATTTAAAATGAAGTCAAAATCATAATCTGTGTTATTTAATAAATGGAGCATTTTATAGCGTTCTAGAGTTGAAATAACTTTATGTAAATTAGTATCTGGTTTAAATTTTCTTAAATAATCTCCAAAAGTGTGATAAACTCTATTAAATTTGTCAAGCTGTAAATTTTTAGGAAAAGATTTTTCTAATTTGCGTCTCCAACCCACTAAAGTGTTTCTAACCCAAACTGTACTTAGTCCTCTCCAACGACTAGAAATAACAGTCCTTAAAAACCCACTCACTTGTCCGAATGTCAAAAAAGTGGCAATAGGCTCTCTGAGTTCGGAATCATCTAAATAGTTAAAAAACTTCTTAACTTTCCCTATAGAATCACGATAAGCCAATAGTAAAGGTCTAATGTGTTTATCAAATGTTAAGCGTAGAAATTTCCCTTTATCTTCATTGTTGTTATATGATCTATATGCAATAATAAATTGTTTCATATATCTCCCTGATTCATCGCTAAAAAACCAATATTTCTTTCCACTACCGTTTAGATATTCGGTTAATTTTAACCCAATACCAGAACGAGCCCCGTAAATCTCTTTGATAAACCTAAAAATATCCACAGCTTGACGATTAAAATGGGTATTTAAAGTTAAAACAGAATTCTTAACTTCCATCCGCCTTGTGTTTAGCTTCTCTTTACAATTCTCTATATAGCAATCTACCATCTCTTTTTTCTGAATTAGAGAATCTTTGGCTAATGTTTTATAAAACTCATAAATTTTATAATAGATTTTCTTTAAATCAATTTTTGCGTTTCTAATATTAATATGTCTAGCTAAGTCTTCAAAAGAATGAGAACTTTTTCTTAACAGATAAACGATAACTTCATTGTGACGCACATAATCGGTTAAATCATCGGTAAATTCGGACTTCATTGAGGCGTCATAAGTTCTAAGTATTTCTATGTCTTTTCTTGCTAAAAAAATATCTTTTTTTATTTCTTTTTTAGGAAGGTCAATTCGAAAAGTTGATCTGTTATTATTGTCGTCAATAGCACAATGAAAACTTATATCATCGTCAATAGCACAATGATTAGGTTTTTTTGTGTCCATTCTATTTTACCTATTATGTATAGTATATTTATATATATAGTATAGTATAATTCTTGTGCAATTTTTTTCAGGGTTTCATCACCCATGAAATCCACGGCACTTTTATTAGTAGTGAGAGCATCATAAAAAGCAATCTCATCGTCGTTCATCCCTAAATCTTCTCCTCTATTCTGAGCTTTTTGAATCTCTCTTGCTAATTCTAGTAATTCCTCAAGTATTTCTGCTGCCTCAATAGTTCGATTTTCATACTTAATTATTGCTTTCTTTAACAATTCAGCAAAAGACCTTGATTGTACTAGATTTTTTTTAGCACGAGACTTTATTTGATCATTGAGAAGTTTATTTAATAACTCCACGGCTAAATTTTTATGTTCAAGCCCCTCAACTTCTTTGAGAAAGTGTTCAGAAAGTATTGAGATCAGAATTATTGGACCGGTAATTAGTTTTCCAATCATATAATACTTTAAAAGTAGTCTTACTCATGGTTTTCATTATTTTTATATCATTAATAACTAAATCTTTAATATGTTGGTAAAACCACTTAATATAAAGGTTGGATAGTAATCGTCCATATACGGTATAATTTTATTGAGATCATCATCGTTGTTTTGTTTGGTGGATTGGGATGCTTCCTTTTCAAGGTATGTAATGGAATTTGACTCACAAAAAATTAGAAAATCTTAAAAACCAGTTTGAGAAATTCTAATTTATTTTCATATATTCGTTATTATAGATTCAGAAGAATGTGAATTTACTGTAGATTAATTATGTTAGATTTTTTAAACTAACTTTGTTTCTTTACAAATTTAGGGATCTGAGTATTTTTCTCAAAATATTTTAAGTAAGTAACAGGATTCTTTTTCGCCACCCATAGCTCAAAGGTGCCACTCAGCTCTCTATTTCTAATAGGTCTTGCGTTTTTTCTCCTCTGCTTGATACTTTTGAATTAGATTTTGTAACTCCTCATCAACTACAACTTTATCATCCTGATTATGTGCATCTAATTTTTCACCTATTATAACTTCATCATATAGAATTGGTTCTCTAAAATAAATCTGGTCTTTATCTACATTAGAATCTGGGTTAATGACAGATATAGCATCAAATTTCATTGAATCTTTATTAGTATTTAACCATTCTAGAGCATCTAAATGGATCTTATGGAATCTTTCAGAAATCCAGATTATCTTAGAAGCATTACTACCCATCGCATAAGATATAATTTGTCCTAAGTGCTTGAAATCTGAAACACCAAATTGATTTTCAATAGCAACTATATTTCCACCCTCTTCTTGGGCCATAATATCTAACTTTTTGCCTTCAATATCTTTTTCTGTAGATAATAATATAAGATCAGTATGAATAACTTGAGTTAATTTACACAAATTCTTGCTTAACCAAGGAGTAAAGTTAAGTGCTTCATTTTTAAATATCTCACGAATAGATCTCATATGAATATTATGGAAAAAAGAGAATATATGATTTTGTCTTATAATTGTAATCTAATCGTCTAAAGATTTTAATTTATTAATACACTCATCTAAGGTTTATTAAAATTACTTTATCCCGACAAGAATTTTAATCTTGAAGATCTAGAAGAATGTGTAAAGCTAGCACTAGAATTCAGGCGCAGAGTAAAGGAGCAGCTTAAAAAGATGGGTTCGGTTGAGTTCCGTAAAACAAATTTTTCATACAAAAAAATAATTGATAATCAAGAGATTTATGTAAATACACCCGAAATCGCCTAATGATTCCGCATAGTCATCCTCATAGAACTCAAATACGAATTCTTCTTCTTTACTATCCTTTTCTGAGGTCAATATTGGTTCCTAAAATTCTTAATTTCCACTGATATATACTTATATTCTAATTATTACTTAATAAAATTATAGTAAAACATCGAGAGGGGAAAATGGATTAAAAACATCTCTGATTAAATAATATTATCCCTTTGGAGCATCAATCTCGTTAAAGTTTTAAAAACTTCCTCTACATTTTCACCAGTTTTGGAGCTACATTCAATAAAGGCATCAATATCTCTTGATTTAGAAATATTTATACCTTCTTTAGCCGTAATTTCTCTTTTATCAGTGAGGTCGCCTTTACAACCCACAGCAACTATAGGAATTAAAGAGCTAGTTTCTTTTTTCACCATACTTAGCCAATCATCAATATGGGCTAAAGAAAAATAATTAGTGATATCATACATAAATAATCCCCCACTTGCCCCTTTCACATAAGTAGGTAATAAAAATCTAAAGCGTTCTCCACCACCATAATGCCAGATCTGTAATTTTACTTTTTTTTCATCGACTATAAGGTCTTTTTTTTCGAAATCAACTCCTATTGTCATAGAACTGTCGGAATCAAATATTTGTTCTGTTTTGGTAAGATTAAGTAAAGTAGTTTTTCCAACTCCAACATCTCCAAACACAATTATTTTATAGGTAGCGTCATACATCGTCTTCTGGGGAGCTTCTCTTCCATAAAAATACTGGGCGTTTCTATTATTTTATTTTTTTTTCGCCTTTATTATGTAATTACATAAAACACAATAATAAAAGATTTTACATAATTGTTCTTCCACAGGAGATATCTCTTCTTCTAATAATTTGGCATACTCCTCACCATAGAACTCAAATACGATTTTTTCTTCTTTATCATCCTTTTTATACTTCTTTTAATTTTAAATTTTTAAAATATAAAAGTTTTCCCATATGGAAACATTTATATATTTATTGAAATATATTATAATGAGAAAAATAAACATAATAATATTTAACCATGCCAAATTCAAACGAAAATACAAGTCGAGATTTACCAATAAGTTTACAAGGAATTGAGACAATATTGTTTTTTTTAAATGAGAAAGACAAAAAAGCATCAAGTATCCGAAATATAAGCGAACAAACGGGGCTTTCTATGAGAG
>JAGXNZ010000081.1 GCA_019894655.1 Promethearchaeota archaeon
ACTCTATTCCCCAACTTCAAAAGACTTTCAAAAGAAATAAAGAATTTATCCGACACATCATATTTCAGATAATTTAAAAGCTTTATAATTATTTTGTCGTTAACTTTTGAAACTTCAATGACATCCCAATTAGGATTATCTGTGTTGCTGATATCATCCCCTAAATTTTTCACAGTATACACTCAATATAATTTAATCTTAAGTATAGTTTTAAATTACACAATTACCCTTATATAGTGTGTTATTAAAACAGAAATAATTGACTTTATTCATGAGTTATTTTTTGACAATTAAATTCAAGTAATTACTAATTAACTGATTAATATAGATGGAATATCCGACGAACTTCTGAAAGATTATCTAAAAAAAATAAAAATTGTCGATACTCGTATCATTAATTTAGAATTAAATTGTTAGTATTGTTATAGAAAATATCTTGCTTTTGGTCACTCGTAATTGGCAAACAAATTATTTTTTCTATTTCAAGCTGAAGAGGATTAGTCACGGGCGCATCTGAACCAAATAAAAGCCTTTTATGACCAACATTTTTAATTAAACTAAAGATAGCATACGGTATTGAACATGAGGTTTCAAAGTAGATGTTTTCATATTGTTTTAAACTTAATCCAAAGTCGATTGCAAACTCCATGGCTAATCCTGCGTGTCCCAAAATGATATTTAAGTTTGGGAAACTTTGCGCTAATTTTGCAAGATCTTTTGAAGAAATCCCTCCAAAAGCTGAAAATTTCGGAGTAAAATGAATATATAAAGGAAATTTTTTATTATATTCTTGCATGAAAGAGGCTAAAAACATAATATCTCTTGGAATTTTAATAAGATGAATTCCTGAATGAATTTTTACTCCACAAAATCCTCCATTAAAATGGTTTTCTAAAATCTTATAGTTTTTTTCTTCTTCATCCTGAGGAATTTTAGGATTAAACCAGAAGAACTTGAAAAACCTTTCAGTATCTAAATTTGAGACAGTTATAACATCCTGATGATCCAACTGATCCTTAGGCATCAACTTTCTCAAATTTTCAAAAGCTCTTTTAACCCGGTTTTCATTAGACACCTCTTTTTTGGTTCCACTATTGTCATTAGTGTAAATTTTGGAACTCGCTGCTCTATTGACTGTAGTAATTATTGCTTTTGTAACATTATGTCTATCCAAATATGAGAGAAGATCGTCATTTTTTGCGAGAAAAGTACCATATGTATGAAGATGGGCATCAAAAATTTTATACTGTTGCATAATTAAATTAAATCACCTAACTCTAATGCAGTGAAATTAATTATTAGCTTAAAATTCTTTTATTAATAATTTCTGAATTCATTAGCTGCATCGAACATTGCTACTATGTTTTGAGGTGGGACCTCAGCTGTGATGTTATGGATGTTTGACGCTATAAAACCTCCTTCTGGCTTCAAGCATTCGAAATTTCTTCTGACTTCCTCTCTAATTTGTTTAGGAGTTCCAAAGGGCAATGTCATTTGAGAGTTACACAATCCACCCCAAAACGACATGGTTTTCCCAAATCTTTTTTTCAGAGAACAAGGTTCCATATCATAAGCGCTAATTTGAACTGGATTAACGATATCATATCCAATTTCAGCGAAGTGAGGGATGAATTGAGAAATTGAACCACATGAATGGTAGTTTATTTTAGCGTCTGTTAAACCGTGAATTTTTTGCGATAACTTCCTTTCAATAGGTTTTATCATGTTCTCGTAAAGTTGTAAACTCATTATAGGGCCAGCTTGTTCCGCAATGTCTCCGTTAATGCACACAATATCTAGACACTCTCCAACTTCAGTAAGGAAAGTTGTAGCATAATCTATCCAATACTTAAGCAATTCTTCCATAGTTGAGATTAGGATTTCTGGTTTGGTTTTTAAAAATCTAAGCGTTTTAGTGAATCCAAATAAAAATGTACAATATTCGTAGACACAACCAACTGGAGGCGTTGATAAGGCGAAATCTGTTTTTTCACGCAATTTTCTTGCATACTCTTTCAAGCCAATAAAAGGAGTCTTATCTAGCCCATCTGGCCAATCGTAATTCTTTACATTACCCACCGATTTAAAATCTGCAAAGGGATGAATTACAGGATCGTAGTATAAAATGTCAGCTATTTTTTTTTTAGCGTCATTTCCCCAAAACACGCCAAATTGGTCGTAAACACCTACATATGTTTGTTCGACTTGTGGTTTCATGTCTTGAACCCTAATCATTCCTCCCAAAGGTTGGATGTACCTTACATCAATTTGGAATCTTTCTAAAACTTCTTCACAAGGTCGCACAATTTGTTGAACGAAATCTGCGTACTGTATGTTATCGTCCTCAATTTCAAGGTATTCAAGCAATTTTTTGTAAGCTATGATATGGATACTTGATTGATTACCACCTAAATCAATCGGAACTTTGTCCGGTTCTTTATGGTTTAATGTTACAGTTACCCTCTCCCTCGAATTCATAATTTCAACACCATTTAATAGTTATCCTATTTGATTTGTAACCGCTATAATTTTGTAGAAGTAATGCTTTTATTATAGTTATTTATTTCTTAATTATTAAATTTTTAAACTTTTAATGATAATGAGTTAATTATGGAACACGAGAAATCTCTTCCAAATATCGTATTTTTTGTACCTGATGAACTAAGAGGAGACTGCATCTCTCTTGAATGTAAGATAAATCCTATAATAAAAACACCAAATATTGACCAATTTGCAAAAGACGGTGTTGCTTTTAGGAACTGCTTCACTGTTAACCCTGTCTGTGGGCCCTCGAGATGTTGTACGTTTACGGGACAATATGTCCATTCTAACAATCATAGAAGCCTTTATCAATTGCTATAACCCCATGAAGAAAATCTGTTTAAGTTCTTAAAAGATAAAGGATATGAGGTGGTCTGGGTAGGTCGGAACGATCTTTTTAGAAAAGATGCGATCGAAGGCAGCATATCAAGAAAAATTAGAATCAAAACTAGAATGATAAAGACGAATCCTTATCCACTAGAGCATTCAATGAGAAAAT
>JAGXNZ010000082.1 GCA_019894655.1 Promethearchaeota archaeon
ATGAACATAAAACTCAATTAAAAAAATTAGGACACGATTTTTTGAGAGAGATGAAAAATTACGGCTTAAAGGATGTTTGTATTACATCGTTTGATCTTTCGCCTATAATGACCCTCGGAAAAATATACTCATTCAACGATATCCACGAGATTTTAAGAAATATTGGAAATGTTCCAGAAATTCCGCCATTAAATTGGGTTTATCGCCAATCTTCACACGATGGTGAGCAAATATGGGTCTACATCTATAAATCGGATGTAGGTCCAACTATCGAAGGCTTATTTGAACCTTACCTTTATTTGCTTTTTTGCGATCTTAACTCCTACCTTGGAGAAATACCCGAAGTTCTTGGAAATAAAATTAATAGGATTTTAAGCTAAATAGAATCATTTTGGGATGAAATTGGTATTGGAACTAAACCACATTTTCTGAAATGTTTTTTAAAAATTTAGAAATTGGATATGCTTCAATTTCTCCGTTGTTCAAGTAACTTTCTAAATTTTCCTTTAATTCGGCTTTAAATTCGCCATCATTTTTAGCAACGATCCTGCTAAACGGATAGTTCTGAATTTTGCCTTCCTTAGGCATGCACCATAATACTATTACGAAATATCTTAATAAATTTGAGGAATTTAACATAATTTTAAAGAAAAAGGTAGCTAAAAGAACACTGTATTTCTTGAATGAGGATTTAATAGAAGCCTTAAATCTTAATACTTAACCAGAAACAATTTTTCAGTTTCAGCTTAAACATTCTACGCTCGTTTTGACAATAATGTAAAATATTAAATAAAATATGTGAATATTGAATCACACGGTATAGGTTAATGACTATACAGATGCAAATCCAAAACAAATAGTTTGTAGGTGATAAGTAAAATGTTGTTTATATCGTATTGGGAATTAAACCCAGATTTTGATCCATCAGAATTAGCTGAAATTGCACAAAAACTAATGAGTAAGAAACTATACCCTGTTGAAGGAGTTAAACAATTAGGTTTTTATATTAGTGCATCGGATTTTTGGGGAATTAGTATAGACGAGGCTGAAAGTGTAGAACAAATGGCAAAAGGGACAAACATATGGAGACTTGCTAAACCAGGCTACATTAGGCTTGTAAAAACTACTCCGGCAATGGAAGTTATTCAAATTGTTCCCTTATTAATGAAATTAAAAAAACAGCTAGATTAACGAATACTTCTAAATTTTAATTTTTTTTTTTTTTAATTAACTGGCAAATTTTATTTGTTGACATACATTTTGTCATCTACTATATGGTGGATACTATGGCTAAAGTTGCTGTTATTTCTACAAAAGATCGCGTGTATGGAGTAAATAAATCCTTCGAGTTATTAGGAATAAATCCTGTTAAGGGCAAAGACGTAATTTTCAAACCAAATTTCAATACTGCGGATCCTCCTCCGGCGTCAAGCTCAATGGAGACAATTAAGCAGCTTATTATAAAGTTAAAAGAAATGGGAGCGAAATCAATAACTGTCGCTGAACGAAGCGGACCCGCTAAAACTTCGGATGTTTTTGAAAAAAAGGGCTTGAATTCGTTGGCAAAAGAATTGGATTTTACGATCGTTGACTTAACAAGAATACCCAGAGATGATTATGTCCTCAAAAAACCAGATGGTAGTCATTGGAGAGATGGATTCTTTTTTGCGAAGATATACGATGAAGCGGAGTGTATTATAGAAACATGTTGTTTAAAGACTCATATGTATGGTGGACACTTTACTTTATCGCTTAAGAATGCTGTAGGGATAGTCAAAAAGAAAAACATGTCAGAATTACATTCCTCGGAACATCAGAGAGATATGATCGCAGAAATAAATTCGGTTTATAAACCTGACTTAATCGTTATGGACGGCGTTATTACTTTTGTAGATCGAGGACCTATGGAAGGAACTCGAGTAGAAGGGGATGTTTTCGTTGCGGGCACAGACAAAATTGCACTCGACGCTGTAGGTGTGGCAATATTGAGAATCTTGGGGACTACACCAGAGGTTACCAGGGGTCCTATTTTTGAACAAGATCAAATTAAAAGAGCCGTTGAATTAGGTTTAGGGGTTACATCACCCCTGGATATTGAATTTTTAACTGATTCTGAAGAAAGTGAGAAGTTGGTTGCTCAAATAAAAGAGAAATTGGCACAATAATCACTTTTTAAAAAGAGTTTCTTTATCAATAACTCTTTTAACCCGCCGAATAAGTAAGAATAGATTAATCGATATAAATAATACACCTAATGAATAAATTAAAACTAAATTCCTTAAAATATTGCCAAAGAAGATTTCAATAATTTTTATACGATTAAAAATACGATTAAAATTTTTATACGATTGCTACTTCTAATAACTCTAATCGAAGTTTAATAAATCAAGATGTAATAAACAATATTATTTTTCTTTAAATGATCTGACCATGACATCTGAAAATAATAAAGAAAATTCTCAGAAACCTCGTATTAAAGAAAAGGGAATACCATCAGTTAAAAAAATTGAAACCTTAAATCGAGATAAGTTAGTTAGCAATTTAACTGGCCGAACTCTTATGATATACTTCGTTCTTCTAAATAAAAAGTCGATAGGCGTCCGCGAATTACAACGACACTTGGATCTTTCAAGTCCCAGTGTAGCTAAATATCATTTAGAGAAATTGGTTAATTTACACCTCGCTGAAAACAGGAACGGGATCTACCATCTTGGTAAAAAAGCAGATTTACCATTATTAACTTCGTGGGTGTTATTGGGCAAATACTTGTTCCCTAAAGTTTTATTTGCTGCCATTTTATTTACATCTCTTTTTATTGGTTATTTACTCTTCATTTACTCTTATTGGAATAAGGATAGTATGTTTTTTATTTTATTTGGATTAATATTGATGGTTTATATCTGGTTTGAAGTAATTATACAATTCAAACAAAAGCCAATTTAACAAAATCGTTCACTTTCATGATTAAAAAAGGTTGTGTTCTTCGATTTTTTATACTGTTCTAAACTTTAGTATATTAAATTTACATCACCTAATGCAATGTAATAACCAAATTTTGTTTCTTCTTCACGAGGCATTTTAAAATGAACAAATCAAGAAAAGCATGCTTATTTCTATTGATTATTTGTCTTCAGACCCTTTTGATGGGATTTAATGTAGTGATCGGTAAATCAACTCACGTTATTCAGCCAGAAGATTTTAAGGGAATTCCCCCTAAAAATGGAGGTGAATCCCATTCATCTCCTTTTTATTTCCCTACTAATCAATCAACTCCTCTGATGACAGAAGAGATATTTAGTGATGATATAGAGGATATTCCCAAACAATCGTCTTATGACTATATTAATGATTATGTATTAACTCTTAATCTTGATAAATACGTTCTTACCCCTGGAGAAGGAATTTCTATTAATCTGGCTTTATCCCACAATTTAGAAGCTTCGGTTGGTCAGATCGTAACGATAGAAATTTACGAAGCATTTTATCGAGATTTTCGTTGGTATGATCCAGAATATTACGACGGTATGGTTCCTATATATACTACAGAGGTAATTACAGATAACTCAGGTCAAGCTTCCTTAGGATTTTCTTCTACTTCAAAAACGGGGATTTACACGGTTTATGCTTATATTGAAAATTGTAAATCGTATAATGAATTTACAGTAGGTGAAATTGGTATTTTTTGTAAGGGACCAATGTATTTTAAACCAGATCATCAATACACTGCTGCTGTTCACGTTGTGAACATAAGCGATTTTTCTGGTCTCCCATTAAGCACTTTTAATTATTCTCTTTCGTTTTACGATTATTCAATTTCAAATTGGATTCTCTTAACATCTGACCAGGTTCAGACGGACGATTTAGGTTATGGGATATTTAACGCAGACATTCCTTTGGACGGAAATAATTATCACATGCTCAAGTTATCTTTGGTCACTTCCAGCGGTGAAGCTAAATATGAAACTTATTTGTACAAATCATGGGATTATTATTATTATTCATTATGGGGGGGAGAAAAGCAAACTGTTCAAGAAAAAATGCAATATGTAGTAACTACTGATAAGACAATTTATTCGCCAGGCGAGTCCATCAATTTACGAGCATTAGTGTTAGAATATTCGTTTATGAATGAAAGTAAGCGAGTTTCTAAAGATGCATCTATCTCCTTAACGATTTACAATCCTGACGACCTTGCTATATTCTGGACATCTTTAATCACCGACGAACATGGGATCATTACTTACACATTACCTTTAGACGAAGATTGTGAATTAGGGTATTATGGATTCGAATTTGGAGACTCTAATGGTAAATATAGATACAATGTCAAAGTAAGTTTTTACACAAAACCAGTTTTTAGAGTAGAAATTAACACGAATGGAAAGGATTATTATTCCATATTAGATAAATATTTTGAAGGATATGTATATGTTTCATATTATTTTGGACAACCAGTTGTAGGAGCTTCTGTAGAACTCACCATTTATGATTATCAGGGTCAAATCAAAAAAACTATACAAGGATATACAAACGGAGAAGGAAAATTTCACTTTTCAATAAACATCTTTTTCATAAGCGATTTACAGTACTCTTTTAGCGCTCAAGCTGATGTCGTAGACACTTACGGGAGAAGCGCTTCTATTAAAGGGGCTTATTCTCGGATCGAAACCTTATATGCTTATGGATATTTATCGAATTGGGCACCTCATCCTGAAGAATATTCGGAATATTATTTCTACGTGTATCAGTATATTATGTCAGATTTAAATTATTGGTATGGGTATTGGAACTATAATCCTCTTGCAAATGTTTCAGTTAATATAGAAATTTACGGGATAAAAGGCTATCCACTCTTCAGATCTTTAATAGCGAATAGAGATTTGTTGGCTACATATTCAGCAAAAACTAATATCTATGGATCGGGTAAATTAGAGTTTAAATTACCGATGAATATTATTAAGCACTATGATCTCTTTGAAATTAGATTGAACATCAATCTTGAAGATAAACGATCCGATACATCGTCGTACTACTATCGTTACAAGAAATATAGTCTGGATGTAAATATAACAGATGTTACCCTAAATCCAGGTCAAACATTAGAATTCGATGTGTCATACAAAGATATATTAACAGATTCTCCTTCTGAAGGAGAGGGAATTATATACATTTATGATTCTAATCATCAATTGATAGGTCGAGCGGATGATATGATTACCGGAACCAAAACCTATCACCTTACAATTCCTAACTTCTCACCAGAGGGGCTCTATTACATCTATTCTTCTGTATACTCGCGTTCAAATGACTACTATGGCGGATTTAGTTATCACTCTGCACATAAGTCGTTTAGAGTCGGTACATCCCAATCGATAACTTTTACAACTAACTATACCAATACTGGTAAATATTACGATGAAATCGAAGTTAAACTAGGTGATGTTATCAGGATTGAGGGATATACTAATGTTACTGCTAACCTCCCCCTATACATAGAAATTTACAAACGAGGTCTTATTTACTCGGGTCTCTTGGAAGTAGACGATAATCAATTTTTGTATAATCTTCCAGTGATCGCTGACTACGCACCAGATTTTACAGTAATAATATATACTATATCTAATTCAGGAAAACTCTATGAAAGCGTACTGTCCGTTCATGTCGAATATTCTTACAGTTTTGATTTATCAACTGACAAAGAAATTTACGAACCAGGTGATTCGATAACATTAACGATAAGTCCCTCTGAAAATCAAACTTCGATCTTCGCCATCTCATTCATAGATAGTGCTGTTCTTGATGTTGAACCAGAAGACGATTCTGAATTAGGGTATTTTACAACGAATAGCTACTCAACGTATATAAGTTCGGGTAGTTCTTGGGGTTCTGGCTTTGACATAAGCAGTTATTGGTGGTTTTGGTGTGGAACTCCAAGAGGAGGGATTTTTATCCAAGAAGGTCAGCTTTCTGCAGTTCCCAGAGGCGATAATTTTTTCGCATTTGGACTGGAAACGCTCCTGCCCCCTTCCATACCCTCTTTTGAAGATCTTCTTAAAGATTTTGATACCGAAATTAGAAAAAACATCTCTGAGTCAGCAAATTGGATGCCAAAGATGATTATATCTGAGCCTACAAACATAACATTTAAACTACCCGATAATATAGGCGAATGGACAATTCGAGTCGTAGGAAGCTCTCTTTCTGACAATATTAACAATGTTGTACTTGGAGGTGCTGTGGAATCAATCCAGATCAAAACATTTTTACCCTTTTTTGTTGAATTTGACCTACCACAATCCATTGCTCAGGATGATATTTTAAGCGTAAAAGGATATGTTTACAATTATATTGGGGAGGATGTTCAAGCTTATGTGGCAATTAGTGCCCCTAACTTAATTATATTGAACAACGATGTCCAACAGATTACAATTCCTAACGCATTCGTTTCTGAAGTAGAATTTTCCGTGTACTGTAAAGAACCCTACCTTCAGAATATTACTCTTTTAGCCGCTACCGATGTCAATGGAATACATCATTCCGACGCTAAACAATTGACTGCTTATATCAAACCGAACGGCATTGAAGTTACCTATAGGACGATAGGATTCTTAAATGCTTCAGATGGAACTACCCTTCTTAATTTTACTTTGGATCCCCTAGCAATATACCACAAGAGCACATTAGCTCTATACACTGACTTGATGGACATTTCAATCGATAGCTGGAACTCTTTAATTGGATATCCCTATGGTTGTATCGAACAAACAATTTCCAAACTTCTTCCAACAGCGCTCATATTTCAATATCTTAATCAAACGGGACAACTTACTCCAACCTTAGAAAAGAAGATAACCTTAATGGTTTTAGAAGGTATTTCCCGTATCTACAACTTTCAACATCACGACGGTGGTTGGGGATGGTGGCGATCTGACGGTTCTAAAATCATTATGACTGCTATTGTTGTATCGGCATTAAGCCAGATTGAAGAGACTGGCTTTTACATCAACCCCAATGTGATTAAAAGAGGCATAGATTATCTCATCGCCAATCAACATACTAATGGTGGATGGGATTTTCAAGAATATTCTTCAAATACACTGGAAGCTACGGCTTATGTGCTTAAAGCCTTACTAAATTCTCAAAATATCACTCCTGAGCTTGAAGTGAGCATTGATATGGCTATAAACAGATTTGTTGTGTTATGGAATGCGGGAGAAATGAATAGCGCCTATGCTGCATCTCTTTTCTATGTTGCTACAGTGGGAAGTTCATTCGAAAATTCTACACTTAACAACATATTAATTCAATACATAAAGGATAATAAAAAAATAGAAGCGAACACTGTTTATTGGGATAGCGACCAAGAAAGCGTTTGGTACTGGCGAAAGCTAGGGAATGAAGTGGAAATTACAGCTTATGCTATTTGGGCTCTCGCAATTGACGATTTCATCGACAACTATGCTATTATTCAAAAAGCTGTTCGATATTTAATGAATGAAAGGAGTCGCTGGGGATGGAAGACTACCGCAGATACAGCAGCGGCGATTTCTGTTCTAACATCAATTAAAAAAATCGCAACAACTTGGGGATTTATAGACTTTAACGGCACCGTGTCGGTTAATATTAACGATGCTTATCCTTCTCAATACAATTTAAACCTCACAGATGAATCTAATCATCCTAACGAAATTCAATTAACTTTAAGTGAATTTGTTACCGTCGGTTTCAATAGCATTAACATAACTTTAAACGGAATCGGACAAATTTGCTATATTCTGGAGAATACCCAAATTTTGCGTTCAAACCCCACTGTTGAAGTTCCTGGCACAATTGAGGTGTCAAAGAA
This sequence comes from Promethearchaeota archaeon, assembly GCA_019894655.1. The sequence goes on from JAGXNZ010000082.1 coordinate 7,847, forward strand.
TGATAATTTCTATTTACCGGTAAAGTTCTTAAACATTGATGGAAGAATGCCTATTGTTGATTCAGAAATATCTTTAATTAATGTTCCTTTAGCACTCATAAATTCTAATGAAAATTATGTTGCTAATGTACCCTACATCACTAATGGAAGCGAATTAGTATTTTCATTAATTTCTCCCGATGTTCCAGGTAATTACTATATTGAAAGTGTGTCTGTTTCTGGTTATGTTCAATTCATAGGCACTCCAAATAAGTCTTTAGATTATCAACTGTTCCAACGCACGATAGGTCCAATCGTGATAACTGTGAACGATGAATTGCCTTCTTCCTCATCTACTTCGCTCAAAGCGAAACTGGATCTTTTGTTTGGAGGAATCCTGAAATCATCTTCAAATAGTTCTGAAATGTTAACCGTAACAAAGGAACTCTCTAAACACACTTATTTATTGCCTGGAGACATCATTACAACTACTATAACAATATCAAATGATGGGGAGGCTCGCCAATTTTACGTCCTTGAGGACAATTTGCCTACGGGAACGCTATTTTTATCAGATACCGTTGAGATATTGAATCTTAATAGTTCAGAAATCACTTACGATCTTTATTCATCAGGGATTCACTTTTTCTTTCCTATACTTCCTACTGGTACTTCGAAAATCACCTACCAATTACAAGTAGACTCAATTAAAAACTCATATTCTGGTTATTGTAGACTCTGGGGAATGTATGACGACATAAACATCATTAGTCAATCGGTTTCGCTGGAAAATATCCCTCGCAAATATTACTCCAACCATTCTATATATCAAGATTTAATAAAACCAACATACTCTGGTATTGAAATTACTCAAGATGACTTAAGTTCAATGATAGAGATACTAATTACTGTCATGGCACAAGATATAAATGGTATTTCTAAAATTCGTGTGGTTTTTTCGCAAAACTCCGGTTGGCGGGCTCGAACTCTTTATTCATCGCAAAATCAAGAAATATTTTCTTTGAGGGTGGCTGATTTTGATAACATTGATTCAGAAGTTAAGATTTTCTTGGAAATCTATGATAGTTATGGTAACATTGCAACAACCAGTATAAGAACTATAAAAGTCATTGAAGTGATTCCCTATTTAATAATTGGGGCAATACTCGGTTTTTCAATTGGATTAGCGAGTCTGATGTCGTTTTTCTCGAAAAAACAAATAGATAAAAAGCGAGTAAACCAAGCAAAAATAATCAAAAAGAGCGAACATAAGACCTCATTTTTAGATATAGCAAACAGTCCTGAAAACGATTCCGAAAATTAATTTCTTTTTTTTCTTCAGATCTTCAACGAAATTTCTAATTAGTCTAGTTAGTATAGATAGCGATCTATATAGAGACTTTTTTTATAGATCTGAACACTTATTTTTATATATCAGATTCACTAATAGTAATTTGTCAAAAGAACAAATTTTTATCTTGATATTGGATTTGAAACTATAATGGTATCTTAGGGAATCAAAAATGGTGAAGAATAAAAGAAGATTATCATATATTAGGCAAATGGCTATTCTTTCTGTTATTTTAATTGTTATTGGAAACATTTCAAGTTTTCAATCGAATTTAATTGTTCTAGATGATTTCAATCAAGAACCGCTTAATAAACCTATAGATGATTCTTTAGATAAGCATTTAAGTTTGCCTTTTCCTGGTGTACCTGATGATGCGGGAGGTTATTCTTCAATAAATGCCGCTAACTTCAACATTATTGAAAATGCCTCCAGTTTAGAATTTAATAGAGATTATCTAGCAAATGAAAGTAGTTATTTTGACATTACTACACCCCAAACATGGAATATCACATCAATGCAGTTTGATCTCGACCCTTATTCAA
>JAGXNZ010000006.1 GCA_019894655.1 Promethearchaeota archaeon
ACATAGTCTGAAGGGTAGAATTCAATGTATGGATTATTATTAACAAAATCGTACAGTTTTTTGGTTCCTAAAGCGAAACTTGTAATAATTTTTTCAGGATGAAAGTTTTTTTTTCTACTAGTTAATACCCCTTGTTCGATTAAAGGAATAATATTATCCGTAATATAATGAGAATGCATCCCTAAATCTTTTTTATCTCCTAAAAATTTTAACGCCGCGTTTGGCAAATCACCAAATCCTACGTGAATAGTTGATTTATTCTCTATAATATTCGATAAATTTCTTCCTATTTGTTCGGCAACTTCGTCAGGTTCATCGAAATGAAATTCCATCAAAGGTACGTCATTAACAACGAAATGATCTATTTCTTTCATGTGAATAAAACTATTACCTAAAGTTCTAGGCATTTGAGGATTCATCTCAACAATATTTAAGTATGCCGATTGGGCTAAAGGTTTTGCTATATCCACATTAATGCCAAGAGAACAGAATCCATAAGAATCAGGAGGTGTAGCTTGTATAAGTGCAACATCAATGTGTTTTCTACCTGTTATAAATAGTTGGGGTATTTCACTCGCGTATATTGGTGTATAATCCGCTTGTCCTTTATTGATTTCCTCGCGTAGAGTTTTTCCAATGAATAGAGCATTATGTCTAAAAAGGTCTTCAGATTTATCCGTGAAATATTTCTCTGGACCAATAGTTAAGAAATGAAGTATTTCAGTATCTATTAACTTTTCAGACTGTTTTATCAATTCTGAGGTGAGTAATTGTGGCTCTGAGCATCCAGAACCAATAAAAACTCTATTGCCTGGAATAATTTTGCTTATCGCCGCCTCGGCAGTAATCTCCTTTTCCTTCCACTTTTCCCGCCATTCTCCATTTAATGAGTCCATATCTTACACTTTAAGGCTCTAATTTTATTTTGTCAAAAATTTTCCTTTATTATCAAAAATAGTTAGGTCCTATATCTTTAATATTTTTACCTTAAAAATTTATAATATTTGAAACTACTATTAAAACCATTCATATAAATATAGTTTTATTTACATTTCATTCTATATAAAACCAGAAAGATAAATTAATCGTCTTAATACTTATTCTCGTTTTTTGCCTTTTTGGAATTACCTGGATTTAAAGATAACTGAAAAATAAATTAATCCACTAGCAGAAATAACACACCAGACCAATTGAGGAATAAAATAAAAAATATATCCCTCAAAGTCAACAAATAAGAAAGGTAAGATACCAATTACTGATATAAATGCTCCAATAAACATTATTCCCCCCAGGAAGAGCATGATTATAATAATAAATGATTTCGAACTGTTCTCTCTACTCTCAATCATGATACAATTAACGCAAATTCCTAATTTTTCCTCAAAATCCCCCTCAACGAGTTCTTGATCGCAAATTTCGCAATTTGACATTATTTCTTACCCCATAATATAATTAAATAAAAAGATTATACGATTCTTTAAAATTCTTTTCTAGTGAAAACGAATCTTTTCAATAAATTAAAGCTTTTGCAGTCGACATTTTTTGAAAATTATTAAATAAATTTAATCTCTATAACTCATAAACAAACTCCAAATAGGGATTCTGAAAAAAACCTTCTTCTACCTTTTCTTAATAAATTAAATATAAAATGTTTAAATTGAATTCGAAATATACACTCCATGACTCATAACGCAGCAATTAAATCCAAAAAATTTAAATGCGATGAGATAGAAAAGAAATCTTTAAAGATTTTTAAGAATTTAATAAATCAAGAAATTTAATTATACAAATGAAGTAGAAATTCAAATTAGTGAAATATAATGTCAGAAGAAGACAAAAAAATGAGAAGTGTTCTAACTGAAAATCGAATATTTAACCCTGTAGACATCAACCCTGAATATGCTAAGACTGGAATGTCAATAGACGAATATAAGAAACTCTACAAGCAATCCATAGAAGATATGGAAGGATTCTGGGGGGAACAAGCAAAATCTCTTGATTGGTTCAAACCTTACGATAAAGTGTGGGAAAGAACCGATCTCTTTCCGGGAAAATGGTTTGTGGGTGGGAAACTCAATGTATCTTATAATTGTATTGATAGACATGTGAAAGCTGGAAATGGAGACCGTGTTGCAATCATATGGGAAGCAGACGAGCCCGGTCAAGTAAGGAAATTTACTTACAATGAACTATTAAAAGAAGTAAGTAAAGTCGCTAACGCTATGAGAAGCAAAGGACTTAAGAAGGGTGATAGAGTCACAATATGGTTACCGATGATTCCCGAATTGGCTGTTATTATGCTAGCTTGTGCTCGAATTGGTGTCATTCATTCCATCGTCTTCGGTGGATTCTCCAAAGAAGCTGTCAAAGACAGGATTGAAGACTCTGATTCTCGCTTATTGTTTACGAGCGATGAAACCTTAAGGGCAGGCAAAACTTACCCTAAAATGGCTGATGCCGTTCAAATAATCGATAAGGTACCAACAATTGAACATGTTATTGTCGTTAAGCGATCAGGAAACGAAGTCCCTCACACCGATAAAGATATTTGGTATCACGATTTTATAGATGACATGAGTGAGGAATGCGAACCCGAACAAATGGATTCAGAGGATACTCTATTTATACTCTATACAAGCGGGACAACCGGAAAACCTAAAGGCGTTAACCACACAACAGCAGGTTACATCCTCTATACATCATTCACTCATAGAGTCGTATTTAACTACAAGGAAGGCGAAGTTTGGTATTGTACCGCAGACATAGGATGGATTACGGGACATAGTTATATCGTATATGGTCCATTAGCAAATGGCGCGACGACTTTAATGTTTGAAAGCGTACCAACCTATCCTGATGTTGATAGATTTTGGGATATTGTAGAACGCCATAAAGTAAACCAATTTTATACGGCCCCAACCGCCATACGTGCCCTTATGAGACACGGTGATGATCCAGTAAATAAGCACGATTTGAGCTCTTTAAAAGTTCTTGGAACTGTTGGGGAACCGATAAATCCAGAAGCATGGACGTGGTATCATCGAGTTGTGGGAAAAGAACGATGTCCTATTGTAGACACCTACTGGCAAACTGAAACGGGAGGTTTTATTATGACCCCAATAGCTACTGCAACTCCAACCAAACCAGGGTCCTGTTGTTTACCCTTCCTTGGCATTAAACCCGTAATTTTCGATTTGGAAGGTGATGAGATCACCGAAGCAAATGAAGGTGGCTATTTTGCAATTCAAACACCCTGGCCGGGAATGTTAAGAGATGTTTGGGGCAATACAGAGCGATTTAAATCTACATATCTTGAAAAATATCCGGGGTATTATTATACTGGTGATGGAGCACGACGAGATGAAGATGGCTATTATTGGATCCTTGGACGATTGGATGATGTTATGAAGGTATCTGGACACCGCATAGGAACAATGGAAGTAGAATCTGCTATAGTGAGTCATCCAAAAGTAGCGGAAGCTGCCGTAGCACCTTTTCCGCATAAAATAAAGGGGCAGGCTATTTGGGCATTCGTGACATTGATGGGTGGTATTGAAAAATCAGCAAAATTATCAAAAGAGATTCGTATGCATGTTAGACAAGAAATTGGGCCCGTTTTTCAACCGGATGTAATACAGTTCGCTGATGCCTTACCAAAAACGAGGAGCGGTAAGATCATGCGCAGAATTTTGAAAGCCATAGCTTCAGGCACAGAAATAGGTAATGTTACCACATTAGCCGATCCTTCAGTAGTCGATGTTTTGCTTGAAGAACGTAAGAAAATGGATGTCGAAGTAGGTTAATTGTAGTAAATCTTTTTTTATTTTTTTTATTTATTCATGATTTTTATTTCTGTTTGATTTATTAAACATTTAAAGCGTTTATTGGGCTTTTTAAGTCATTACTCATTTTACTAATAGATAGAGAAGTTATTTCATTTAGAGTAAGTTTATTTATCAAGT
>JAGXNZ010000083.1 GCA_019894655.1 Promethearchaeota archaeon
CTTGTAGTATAGTGGTAATATGCTGGCTTCCCAAGCCAGTGTCCCGGGTTCAATTCCCGGCAGGCGCATTTATTTTTTAGTTCACTACCATGAAAGTCCTTTACTAAATCTTAAATCGCTAATTATTTTATTTGCTTCATGGCTAGGAACTTCCATGAATGAGTGAAATTCATTCTGCCAGAAAGATTTACCTGATGTGCTAGATCGGATATTTTCAGCAAATTTTATTGAGTTTCTTACTGGTATGAGAATTTCTATTACCGCTTGATAATCCTTTTCTTGGTTAACATTCATAATTTTTGCGGAATACTTCGAAAGCAACGATAGCGTGTTTTTTATATAACCAGGAGGCAATTGAATAATTGTATGATAAATAGGTTCGAGTAGGATAAGATCAGCTTCGCTAAAAGCTTTTTTAATAGCATCGTAGAACAATGTGGATAATTCCGTAAAAGCATTTTCTTCGTTAAGTTCAGTGATGGTTAATTCTTTAATTTTAACTTTAATTCCAGTAATTTTTTCGCCACATAAAAATCCAGTTGTAAGAATCTTACCAACAATTTCTTCAACAATTTCTCTATAAATGGGGGCAATATCCTCATCCATTTTATAAAATAACAGGTTACCATTTTCAAAATACCTCCAGAAGGATTGTATTTCCTCTAAAGTTAATTCTGTATGTTCCTCAAATAGTTCTTTCAATCTCACCTTAGGTCTAATTGTTGCTAAATCATGAGTTCGTAAAAATCTTGAAGTTTTATCAGTTATTCTTTCAATTTTGAGTTGCATAGAACTCCTGTTATTTTGCGATTTTACAGTGACAAAGGAAGAATTATACCTACAAGATTCTTTGAATACTGCACGTGGTTCTGAAATGGAAACTTTTATACCTCGTTTTTCTATTTCGTTTGCCGTGATCTCAAGATGTAGAGGACCAACCCCCGAAAGCAAGAATTCGCCGTTGTCCTCGTTAATTTCAAAATGAAGGTTTGGGTCTTCGATTAATAAGTTTTCAATCAATTCTTTCATTTTATCTAACTCTCGTAAATATTCGGGTTCGATTGAAACTGTGACAACGGGTGTAGAGACATATTTAACATCTTCAAAGGGTATCATTTTACTAGCAAATTCGGTGTCTATTATCGTCTCACCACTCTGTATCCGTTTCAATCCTTCAATTGCTACAATGTTTCCAACCGGTATTTGTTCAACTTGTTCTCTTCTCTGTCCCATAAATATAGCAGTTCTTCGAATAGTATCATAATTATTTTCCCTCAATAAGAATACTTCTTCTTTCATAGAACACATTCCAGAAAAAATCCTTCCAGTTCCTACTAAACTGTGTTTATCTGCTTGTACTTTACTCAAGCAGATTATTAGAGGGCCCTCAGGATCGCAGTTGATCATTGCTTTTCCTATCTCTGAACTTAAATCACCGCCCCATATTTTACCAATTCTATATATTTGTGCCTCTTTAGGATTGGGGAGATGATCAACCACCATTTCTAGAATTGCGTTGTAAACCGGAAAATAAACCGCTAAATCCGCATAACTTTCTTTATTGTAAGTCTCTTTTTGATATCGCGATCTAATATCTGAAAACTTTAGTTTATTGCTCTCTAAAAGATTTAACGTAAAACCCCATTTGTGGAGAGCTGAACCGAATGCAACATTTCCATCTGCAGGAGATACTTGCCACTCTGTTTTAAATGGTTTATCCGCGTACCTTTTAACAAGCATATTAAAATTTTTAATGATACGAGTATACTTCTTTCTTATTTGATCATCTGTTAACTTTAATTCCCTGATGAGACGGTCTACTTTATTGATGTAGAGCACTGGTTTTACACCTTCTTGAAGAGCTTGCTTAATTACAGTCTCAGATTGAGTAATTATCTCTTCTACAGCATCAACAACCACTACTACTCCATCGATTAATCTTAAAGCTCGAGTCACTTTCCCACTAAAATCTAAGTGACCAGGTGTATCAACAAGATTTATTAGAAAAGGATCGTGGGCTTCAAGTGATTTCTCATAATATAAAGAGATATTCGTAGATTTCATCGTTATACCACGCTTTTGTTCTTCCTCTAAATAATCCAAAGCGCGCGCTTCACCAGCCAAATCCGGCGATAATAATCCAGCTTCACTCAAAAGAGAATCTGAAAGTGTAGTTTTCCCATGATCAATATGCCCAACTAAGCCGATGTTTCTAATGGACGTTGTTTTTTCCATCATTTTCAGGATTTCTGAAATCTCCTTTCTACGAGGCATACTTACTTTACTCTCTAAATAATTATTAATCTATAATATTTACCGTGATCGATTTGATTAAAATTTTAGCATTATTTAACGAAATGAGGAGCGGGAAAAGACTTCTCATAACTCAAGATCTAGATCATTAAGTATAGCAACCGCCATACTTTCAGTTGGGTCAGAGTTTTCAACGAAATCTTTTCCCGCATGATTATTGGGATTGATCATAGTTCATAATCTCCATCTATTATAACAAGCCTCCCATTTATATGCAATCTTTTATCATAAAACAACTCAATCGCTTTTGGGAAAATTTTATGTTCCCATTCTAAAATTCTTGCACCTAAAGTATCTTCGGTATCAGTATCATAAACAGGAACGCATTTTTGGATAATGATTGGACCATGATCTGATTGACCATCAACGAAATGAACAGTACATCCTGAAACTTTTACTCCATAATCTAACACATCTCTATGAGCGTGCATCCCTTTAAATGAAGGTAATAGGGCGGGATGAATATTCATAACATTACCATTAAAGGCTTCAATAAACACACCGCTTACTAATCTCATGTAGCCTAGCAAAACGATCAATTCACAATTATGCTTCTGAAACACCTCTATCATTTTTTTGTCATATTCTTCCCTTGGAAGATGATTATACTTATCAGACTTAATTAGTTCATAGGGAATGTTATGATTCTTTGCTCGCTCTATACAAAATGCACCCGCTTTGTTGCATATAAGAATTTCCACTCTTGCTTTATTTTTTAAAATTCCATTTTTACAGGCTTTAATAATAGCTTCTAAATTAGAACCCGAACCACTAGCGATTGCGCCTATTTTCAAAACTGCCATAAATTTTTCTAATCCTCTTTATTCAAAAAGGTTTACATTTGAATAAATAGAAGGGTAATTTAACACCTTCTATAATGAAAATGTTTTTATTTGATTAATTTATATAATATATAGAAATTAGAATTAATTCATTATTAAATTTAATCTCTGGTATTTGTATTAACATCTAAGAATTATTCTATTTGTTCAAAAATATTATTTAATGAATAAACATAACTGCATATATCATTTTAAAGGAGTTTGTAATTAAGTTAATTCAATCTAACAAATATCAAATAATTCTAAATTAAATCAAAATTCATTAGCTTTTACGTTTTAAAATCAATAAATAGAATTATATTAAAGAATTGAATATATATGAGTTTCGAAGGAGAATTAGAAAGAATTAAAGAACAGATTATTCAATATCTTCCTCCTGAAATAAAAGTAAAAAAAATCGAATTTGAGGGCCCTGAAATAGCTGTTTACTCAGAGAATTCAAATTTTGATATAATTGAGAGCTCCGATGTTCTGAAGGATCTAGCTAAATCTATGCGAAAAAGAGTAGTTTTTCGATGGAATGTAGAAGAACGCAAAGATCCCTCTGAGACTGAAGAATACATTAGAAATTTGATTAGTGAGGATGCAGAAATTTCATCCATTGAATTTGATCATACTCGTGGTGAAGTCATTATTGAATCGGGAAAACCCGGATTAGTTATTGGCAAGAAAGGTGTAAATTTAAAAGAAATTAGAATGAATACTTTCTGGCAACCAAAAACCATCCGAACTCCTCCTCTTGCCTCAAGAACTATTAGTTTAATTAGACAAATGCTTTCCAAAGAACGACAAAATCAAAAAGATATACTCCTAAATATTGGAAAACGAATCCACAGACCTACGCTATTCAAGGAATTGGATATAAGACTAACTGCGTTAGGCGGATTTAGAGAAGTCGGAAGATCTTGTATCTTAATGCAAACTAGGGATAGCAATGTTCTCTTAGATGTTGGTTTGAATGTGGGCAATAAAAACGATCAATTTCCTAATTTTGATATCCCCGAATTCTCACTAAGAGATTTAGATGCTATTATTATTTCCCATGCTCATTTAGATCACAGTGGTATGGTTCCATACCTATATAAATATGGATACAGAGGTCCAATCTATTGTACTCTTCCAACTCGCAACCTGTCAACGATGTTACAATTGGATTTCGTCCAGATTTGTGAAAAAGAGGGAATTCCAATGCCATATTCGAAGGGAGATGTGAAAAGCGCCGTACTCCATACTATACCTCTTTCATGGGGAAAAGTCACTGATATTGCTCCCGATATAAAATTAACGCTTCATAATTCTGGACATATATTAGGATCATCGTTAGTTCACCTCCACTTTGGAAAAGGAGGTTATAATTTCGTATATACTGGTGATATGAAGTATCAAAAGACTCGGTTGCTCGAAAAAGCCGCTGTAAAATTTCCCCGCGTGGAAAGTTTACTTATCGAGTCAACATATGGCGGACCGCAAGACAGGATTCCCAGCAGACAGGATTCCGAACACGAACTTAGACAAATTTTAAATTCAACGTTTAAACGAGGCGGCAAGGTGCTTATTCCTGTGTTAGCGGTAGGAAGGGCACAAGAGCTAATAATTGTATTAGAAGAGTTCATATCGAAGGGTATCATCGATCAAGTTCCCATCTTTATAGACGGTCTAATCTCCGAAGCAACAGCAATACACACTGCAAATCCTGATTTTCTTAGCTTAGATTTAAGAGAGAAGATATTACACCAGGGTAAAAATCCATTTCTTAGCGATTATTTCACTACTGTCTCATCTCGAGATGAAAGGAACGATGTTATAATGGGTGAACCTTGTGTAATTTTAGCAACAAGCGGTATGTTAATTGGAGGCCCATCAGTGCAATATTTAAAAGCCTTAGCAGAAGACAAGAACAATTCTCTAATATTCGTATCTTATCAAGTGAACGGGACTTTGGGCTCGAGAATACAGCGTGGTTTCCGCGAAATTCAATACACGAACGCCAAAGGGAGAACCCAACTAGTACGACTTAACCTGAACGTGTTTACACTTGAGGGATTTTCCGGCCACTCATCGCGCAGTCAAATATCTCAATTTCTACGCAGAATTCAACCAAAACCAAAATTAATCATAACGAACCACGGCGAAGAAAGCAAATGTGTGAGTTTATCAACTATGATTCACAAAAAGCTAAGAAAAGCAACTAAAAGTCCCAAGAATAGAGAAACAATACTCTTAAAATAAGAGCTAATAAATTCTTTTTTAATAATATATTTAATCGTTATAAACTCGTGAAAAATTCACGTAGAATCACTCAAAATTGTATTTTTAGAAAAATATAAGTATCCACTAAAGATAAATAATATTCAAAAAAGTTGATTTTATGCCGATAACCGAATTAAAAATGGAACTTGATTCGCCTGTAGAGAAAATTTACGAAATTCTTAGCGATACATTAGATCTACCAAGGTGGAATATAGTTGTAACAGAATGTACAGAGCTTGAACCTAAAAAACACTTCCTGAAAACGAATGTGGGAGATGTGACAAACATTGAAATAGAAAAAATACCTCGTGAAAAAATGACATCCATTCAGGAGGGTTCCCCGATGCAAAAAATAGGATATATCTTCGAAGATAAAGGTGATTCTACTATTGTCACATTATGGACTGAATTTGAATTGGAGGATCAAAGAAACATTATGGAAATAGCTGCAGACTTATTTTTAAAAAGTCTAAAAGTGTACGTTAATTATCTCAAAGATGGCGGAAACCCCGAAGAATATAAGAAGTCTTTTAGTAAAATTAAGAAAGCTTAATTGAATTTCCCCTAATTTTTTTAATTTTTAATTAAAAGGAAAAAACTCTGATTGTTAGATATCCTTTTATAGAAAATAGAAAATCCATACATCTCATTTAGGAAGATCAATTTTTTTAACCAGCAATTATTTATTAATTTAATATTGAATACGTGATATCTTTGAGATTTAGAAGGCTAAAAATAAGGGAAAACGCGATTACACTTACACGAAGGATTATTCAGATTCTTGCTTTTTTAGTTGTCAATTATATAATTCTCGAGGCTATTTTACCAATTAATTTATTAAGTTTAGAAGGGCTTACTAAATTTTTACCTATTTTAAATTCACCAAGAAATCCCTTATCTAAAGGTGGAGGAATTTTAGAATATATCTTTTTTTCCATGGCAGAGGGAGTATTTCCTTTTTTCTTTATCGCAGTTTTATTATTGGTTTTACTCTTCTCGAATCGATTCTTTTGCGGCTGGATATGTCCTATAGGTTCGATTCAAGATGCCTGTGCTGCGATCCCTACTAAAAAAAGGAAATTTAAGATAAAAACACATAAATCTCTGTTAAACATAAAATATGTATTCATAATTATTACTATTATCATTATCTTCCCTCTGGGGATTTTAAAAAACGCTAATGTTTTATTTTACAACGATTTTAAAACCCAGTTAGGAATTTTCGCTCAGCAACCTATTGGTTTTTTCTCGCTTTCGGAATTCATCTTCGTTTTTTTCCCTTACTTAATCCAGAATATCTTTCTTCCAGTACAATTTGGTGCTCTCGAATTTGGAGGTTACCTCGTCTTAATTTTTTACTCATTGATTATAGTATTATCAGTTTGGTATCCAAGAATATACTGCAGGTATATATGCCCATTTGCAGCGGTTTCTTCTGCAGTTACGGATTATTCCTTTTTAAAACTAGCGCGTAACCCCGTTAAGTGTGTAGGGCGATCGGAATGCGGTATTTGTGAGGAAATTTGTCCGAAACAAATAAGGATATTAGATGAACCGTTTGATTTCTTTACTGGGGGTGGAGAATGTAATCTCTGTCTAGAATGCAAAGAAAAGTGTCCTTATGACGCAGTAAATATTAAATTTGGAAGTGTATGATCATTCTTCATTAATCCTAATAAAAGATAAGTGAGTTAATACGTGGACCCTAAAAATCTTAAAATTTATATGCTCCACATGAGACGCGATTCAGATATAAAAGAATTGGCTATTTCTGATTCCCAAGCAGTAAGATATTACGAAGAAGATGAAGAATCCAAAATTGATATCCGACCTGCATTCTTTCGAGATGTAGATCGTATTGTTCACAGCAAAGCTTACGCACGCTATATAGATAAAACTCAGGTATTCTTTAATATCAACAACGCGAATCTCACACATCGTTCTTTGCATGTCATTTTAGTATCTAGAATCGCACGTCAAATAGGTCGAATTTTGAAATTTAATACCGATCTAATAGAAGCAATAGCCCTAAGCCATGACGTAGGACATTCTCCATTTGGACATTTAGGTGAAGCAATATTAAATGAAATAAGTATAAAGAATAAAATGGGTGTTTTCAATCATAATGCTCAAGGTATAAGGTGGCTTTCCTACCTTGAAAAAAGATTTCCTGAGAAACCAGCAAAAGGATTAAATCTAACCCTTCAAGTACTAGATGGTGTTCTATGTCACGACGGTGAAGTTAACGAGAGAGAGTTGAAACCAGTAACAATAAATGGGAAGAGTTGGGAAGATCATTTTAAAGAATATAAAGAATGTTTCAACACTAATAAAGTTAAAAGAATACCTATGTCTTTCGAAGGCATCGCCACGAGATTTGCGGACTCTATAGCTTATATCGGTAGGGATATTGAAGACGCAATTCTATTAAAAATAATTAAAAGAAACGAAATACCAAAAAAGTGCCGAAACACACTTGGAGATACAAATCGAACTATCATGAAAACACTTATCATGGATTTATTGAACACAAGTTTACATAATAACAAAATTGGATACAGTGAAGATATTTTTGAAGCCTTCAAAGAACTAAAGAGATTTAATTATGAAAGTATATATAGTCGAAGAGATATGTATAAAAACGAAGATTCTAAAAATTCTTACATGGAAAACCTAACAAAGCAATTTAACCTAATTTTTGAAAATTCTCTGCGAGATTTAGAGGAAGAAAACTTTAAAGCTCCTATTTTTAGAGATCATGTCGAATATATTGATGATGAAAACTACACGACCTATTTTGAACCAAATAAGCGGAGTCAAAATCTTAAGCTAATAGCTCGCGATTATATTGCAGGAATGAGTGACAAATATTTTAATGAAATTTTCACAGGTTTAAAACCTGCATGAATATAATCACTTTTTATTAAGGTTTACTTGCTAATTTTGAAGAGAAGAAAGTTGAATATTTAAATTGAATTTTTACTATAAATATCTCTTACCCTTACCAAAATTGCAAAAATCAATTATTAAGACAATTAGATTTTTATTAAAAAGGATTACACCCGGAGGATAAGGTATTACTTTTAGTTTACGGGGTTTTGTTTTTTCAGTTTCCCAAAATACGCAGAAAACGCGTAATTTCACGGGGTTTTAATACTCAAAAGAGTATTAAGAAAAACAAGTTTTTTTTTATAATCCTCCTAGTAAACCTAGTGTAATCCAATAATTCATAAGGTGATACTATAATAAAAATCTATCTTTTCTTCAAAGTTTTTTTTTTTATACACTATAAGCACTTAACCTCTAGAAGACTTATTGGATTAGCCCTATTTTAAAAGAAAAAGATTTTTTAGATAATACCAATTATATCTTATAAATAAATTATCATATTAAAGCCCAGTGGTGTAGCGGTCAAGCATCTGGGGCCCTGAACCCCGTGACCACGGTTCGAATCCGTGCTGGGCTATTTATTCTTTTTTATTTTGGTTATTAATAAACAATCCATGTAGCAATTAGTGACTTATCCCGTTCTTTTAATAATATGATATCCAAATTGAGATTTAACGGGCTGAGAAATTTCCCTTATCTTCAATTTTGCACAAGCGTTCCAAAATTCAGCTACCATATCCCCTTTAGCAAATTCCCCTAAATTTCCGCCTTTTTTCTTGCTCGAACACATAGAAAATTGCCTTGCTAAATTTTCAAAGTTCTCTCCAGCTTGAATATCATTATAAAGCTCTTGAGCTCTACCAAATTTATCAACTAAAATGTGGCTGGCTTTGATTTTACCACCACGAATTGGTGCCCCTCCGCCTTTAGGGCTAGAGCCCTTTAAAGCTTGATTTTTCTTATTGTATCCTTTTCCATAATTTCCTTTTCCCATTGTTCGACACCTAAAGTTTTATAACACTCCTTTCTCTTATCGTCTTAATTCCGCCTTCTTGTCTATTATTTTCAGATATAAGTCAAACGTAGTATTAGGTGGAATTACCTTTTTCTTTTCAATCTTCTCACAAAACAAAAAAAGTTGTCTTTAAGCAAAAATTACGCTTAATTAACTATTAAATAACGGAAGTTCTTAATTTCTTTAATCCCATTTATATCGACCACAATATTTTGAAAATCTGAGATTTTCCCATCGAAAATAATTGACATTATGAGATTTTCTCCTTGGAAATGTTGATTTTTATTAACAATTTGCTTCATATATTTATTTTCGATTTTATTCAATTTTCTTTGAATAATCGGATCATGGGGCGCTATAACGATTAGATTTCCAATAATTCCCTTTTCAACAGATTCTACATCTCTAAAAGGCTCGAAGCTTGATACTTCAATATCCGACATTAATCTTAATAAAGCATCTCGGATTAGTTTGGATTTGTTTTCATATTGATTTTTTGAAACAAGTTTGTTGATAAATTGTTTTAAGCTTTCATTGATAGATATACTAATTATTGGCATTTTAATTCAAAACTCTTTTCATTTATTATTAATATAAATTCACGGGAACATTTAAAAATGTTTTTGAACATAAAATTACATTTTTATGGCTCGAGAAATGACATTTTTGATTTTTTCTACATCATTCACTAACTTCTCGGCATCTTCATCGCTGATTTTGTCGTCTTTACCATACTTATTCAATTGAGTTAACCAATATTCGACTCTACCTAATATAGCTTCGTTATCTCCTAGGATTCTCCTTAAACGCACAAACGTGTCATGTAACTTGTTTCTTATATTCTGTGCCTTCCATCTAAGCATACAATAATCGCTGATTTCAGCTAAATTCTGTGTAATTGCCATAACATCTATTGTTTTCTCTCTTTCCTCTGATTTAATCTTTCTGATAATATTTATCTGCTCAAACAATATTTCTATAATTTTAGCTAAGAATCCTGTTAATTGTCCTGGATTTCCGCACCACACTCTCACTTCCAATGATTGACTTGTTTCAGATACATAGATTCGTGTAATTATTCTCCCGCCAGTAATTTTTGCCTCAGAACAGAACCATGCTTCAGCTTCATAATTTCCCTTTGGGTCAGAACCCTCGTGGGATGTTACAGCGCTCGTATCAAAGTTCTTTAGGGTTCTTATCGCAGCTCTATAAGCTAAACGAGGATCTAAGTCAGCAA
This sequence comes from Promethearchaeota archaeon, assembly GCA_019894655.1. The sequence goes on from JAGXNZ010000083.1 coordinate 10,547, forward strand.
TTAAAAATGCTCGAGCATCGTTTCCTAAGGTTTGTATCGCGACTTGGCAATCCTCTATAGTGCTCATTGAGGTACAAACAAGTGGGCATTTTATAGCTACTTCTTTTTTTCTTATGTGCAAGGTGTGTTTTTCACCCGTTGCGTCTTTAAATATTACGGTTCCACCAATGTTTGATGTACCACAATTTTTAGGCTCAAGATAAAAATCTACTCCCCTACTATTATTAGCTTCAATTACGGGAACACTTATCAAAGGTTGTTTTATCCTGAAGTTAGTTGGGGCATCCAATAAGACCTTAACATTATTAATAGCCATATCGCTATTATTCCGCACAGCTATTTTCATGTGTACTTGTCCACCCTCGAAATCATAATCCCTTACAACTTCTATATTTCCCTCGTCAACAGGAATTGCTTTTTTCTGTTTTGGACGTGATGTTTTAGCTGAGTCTCGTGGTACCGAATATGCCGTAAACATTCTCTTTCCTAAATCAATAAAACCATCTATATCTCCGCTTCCTATCAGTTGAGCAAGATTCTCTTCTATACTTGATTCAGTTACTCCTAATCTATTGGAGAGTTCTCTTAAAGGCATTGTTCTGTAGGCTCGAGCGATTTCTTTAATTTTCGTTTCGAGGTATTTACGCGTCATAAATTCTCTGCGTTGCGTGAAAAGTCCTTTAATTTTGCCAGATTTAATGAGATCGTGGAGACTTTTTCTTGCTAGTTCTGTAGCTATTTTTAATTTTGTGGCAAGCTTCGATAATTCAAATAAACCTACTTCTTTTCCAAAATCTTTAATTTCTTTATAGATTTGATCAGATGTAATAATTTCGTTACCACGATCAGCAAAAAATCCATTTATTGCGTTGGTTCTCATTAGATTGACGCAAAAAGATTTCGTCAATTCTAACGGGATATCAAACACTTTCGCAAGTTTATCTAACGAAATTCTTCCCTTTTTTTTAACTTCTTCTATTAAATGGTCCATTATATATTTCTGGGAGTAATAGAATTGTTTTGTTTGAGAAAATGAGCCTTTAATTTGAAACTGGTTAATTAACTTATAAATGATGTTTATAGCAGCTTCTGAACTCATATCGAGCATTTCTCCTAGATCTACAACTTTTAGTATACCGTCATTTTGAATTTTAGATAAAATTTTCTCACGGATTTCGTAGGATATGTAGTAAAAAATCTGGTTTTTCTGATCAACTATACCATAAATTCGCTCCTCTTCAATGTATTGATTAATTAATTTAACCATTTGTTGAGCAGCAATATTGAATGATTCGATAATAGTAGAGAAATTAGTAATTGAGGCTCTCTTGAGAAATTCGATGAAACAATTTGGACAAATTTCTTTTCCAATTATTTTTTTGAGAGCTCTACGACACAAGTTTAACCTGTAACCTGTAATTAGGTTATACTTCGTAGCTTCTCTAGCTAACTGTTCTTTAGTTGGGAAAAATAAACCGGGAGATTTTAAATAGGAGTTCCAACTGCATGCGTCATCAGTACATTCTAAATAATAATGACCCGACGATAGTCTTTCTAATCTTAAGAGAGAATCACACTCTGGACATTTACTATTTTCAATAACAGTGCATTTATAAAATTTCTCAGTAGCACTCACCTTAGAATAATGTAACTCGTGCTTTTTACAAAGCCAACTTTCTGTTGTAGCCATATGGTTTATGCAAAAACTCGACTTGCATTTCTCGCAAGTAAAAGAAATGTTTTGGGATTCACAAAATTTGCATTCAACCATTAATTGCTTATCTCCATCATTGGTGAAAGATATAATTAGTTATGATATATATGAAAATACTGATATAAATTATTTTATAAGACCAATATTGATTTATTTGAATAATTAATGAGTTTTTAATTTTTTGATTAAAAATCTGATATTTACTGTTTTGCTTAAAGTTATTTACAAACTTTCTATAGGAAATACAGATATTCGTAAAAAAGATAAAATCATTACCACACTATTGAAAACAATGATTATTAAAATCATGAAATAGAAAATCGCTTTCCGCCTTTTATCATTTGGCTTGATAATCTGCGAGGTTCCATATTTCGCTAACGCAAATGGAAATAGTCCCACGAAAGTCCCAAGTGAAAAGTAAAAAACTATTAATAAACCTTCTATAAAACCATGTGCTAAAGAGAATTGAAATGATTGAGAATATATAATTAATTCAAAAATACAAGGCGCAAACCCCGCAAGAATGCCAAAAATAAATGGAGTTTTCTTTAGTTCCCAGTCTAAAGTTGGAATGTCCTGAGAATACTTCGAATGTGGCATGTAATCTCGTCTTGTCAAAAAGAATAAAATCGCGATTCCAGCGAACATAGAAGTTAACGCTCCGAAAAAATTAATAATAAAAGGATCTGGTGTAAAAGCAGGAAAAACAAATCTTGGGATTTGGGTAATCAAGACTGTCATGGATGCGATGATCATATTTGCAC
>JAGXNZ010000007.1 GCA_019894655.1 Promethearchaeota archaeon
ACGCGATATTTTTTAAAATCTGGGAATAAATATATCCCATGTGGGCATCTTTTAAAAGCTTGAGAAATTGGCATTGCTGAATGGAGACCAAATTTTCGTGCTTCATAGTTGCAAGTACTTACGACCCCTCTTCCTTTTCCATCTTTTGGATCTGCTCCTACTATTACAGGTTTTCCTTTATAATCAGGGGAGTCTCGTTCCTCAACAGCAGCAAAGAAACAATCTAAGTCGCAATGTAAAATAAATCGGCTCATTTTTTATCGTTTTTAATAAAAAGCATTAAATTAGACATTGTTAGTATTTCCAAATAAAATAAAAAAAGTTAGACTATATTGAATTATTAATTTAAAATTGTATAACCACATAATTCATCTCTAATAAATATCTAATTCTATGAAAATATATTTTTAATCAATCTTTAATTTAAATGCATATGGAAACCGATAAGTTAGAAAAACTTCGAAAAACGGTTGTAAGAGGAGCTCAGGAGATCTATAGTAAAGGGTTAGTCGAGGATGGAGAAGGTAATGTTAGTGTTAGGATCAATAAAAATGAAATACTAGTTACTCCCACTTCAACCAAGTATAGTTTATTAAACCCGGAGTTAATTGTTCACATGGACTTAGATGGAGAGGTATTAGGTTCAGGTAAAATTCCATCTACGGAAGTTAAAATGCATCTAGCCGTTTATAAGGATAGACCTAAAGTTAAATGTGTTATCCACAATCATTCTCCTTATATTTCTATGCTTTCAGTTCTAAGAAAAGGTATACCAATCATAATGGAACAACAACTGATTTTTCTTGGTGGAGAAATTCAATGTACTGAAATTACGGAAGCCCACACGGAAGAAATGGGAACTAGTGCACTGAAAGCGTTAGGTAAAAATAACGCAGCTATACTAGCAAATCATGGTGCTATTATATGCGGTAAATCTCTAGATCACGCAGTTCGATTTTCTGTGGTATTAGAAAAGATGGCAAAAGTGTATTGGGGTGCATTACAAATAGGAGAACCATTACCTATCCCTAAAAAAAATCTTGAAGAACACGAGAAGATGTTTACCAGTTTATTTGCTTGTTATCCTAAAAGGTTTAGATCAACATAAGGTGGTGTGTAGGAATATATGGAGTTAGGTATAAGTTCGTTAGGTAGTATCATTGATTGCAGCCTCGATAGCAACTGCAGTGATATTCCTAACAGGATATATCATGCTACAGAGGAATGTCTTAAATACGCTGAAGAAAATGCAATTAATCTTGTGGAACTAGTAGTGGATCCTCAAGATTTATATACAGAAGCAAACAAACAAGATTTTATTGATTTAGTCAATTCTTATTCGTTAAAAAAGCAAGTTCATGGTCCCTTTATTGATATCAACCTATGCTCGCATAATAATCTAATTTCTCAAGCGTCTGTCGAAGCTTATATAGAAGCAGCAGGTCTATGTAAAAGAATTAATGCAGATTTAATGACGATACATCCAGGTTTGGCCAATTTTATGTTAGAGTCCATGCGCGATTATAATAAGATACAATTATCTAAAGCACTAAAAAAATTACTAAATTATACAGGAGATCTGAATTTATTTATTGGTTTAGAAAATATGCCAAAAAACACGCATATAATGTTAGATCAAGTTAATATCGAAGAGATTTTAAACTCTATTGGCAGAACAGATTTATTTCTCACATATGATACTAGTCATTTCTACACCAATAATGGAGATGTAAATTTATTATGGAAACAATTTCATAAAATTATAAAAAATGTGCATCTCGTTGAAAACTTTACAACTGAATCCGACACTCATCCACCACTGGGATCAGGGAAAGTTGACTTTAAAGGAATATTAGAAACGATTAGGAATTATCGATATAAAGGGGCTTTAATTATTGAGTTATCCTCTAATGAGGATTTAGACAATAGTTTTGACTATATTTATAAGTTACTATGAAATAGTTTGACTATTATTACTACACTTATTTAAGAACCATTTTTATATTCTATATAATGAAAATTATATCCCTCCAAGTTAGCGAAGACTTGCTAGATAGGTTTGAAAAAGCTCGAAAACAGAGCGGGTTTAGTTCCAAAAGCGAAGCACTAAGAGATTCAATAGTAAAATTTATAGAAAGTCATGAGAAATTCGAGAATTTAGAAGGATACAGAATCATGACAATTAACCTCGTATATCCAGTTAAGGAACCAATAGCTGATGAAATTACTGAGCTTTATTACAAATTTCACACTATAATAAAGGCTATAAGCGATTGGAGAATTGCCGAAAAAAAAATCGAAACAGTTCTAGTAGTAGGAGAATTTGGATTTATTAAGGATCTCTACCGATCTATCGCAAAAATTAAGGATGTAAGTAGTTCAATTCACGAAATAATATTAGATTAATTATCAATCCTTTAATCAAACCGAAGTGAATAATCTACGAATTCAGTAGGTTTTTGAGTAAGAACGCTCGTACTTATTACATCGGGCTCTGAAATTAGATAGTCAAAAATATTTTCTTGAGTAATGTTTCCAGAAACTTCAATAATGACCTTTTTACGTAGTTTTTCTTGTTTCAATAAATTCATAGCGTCTTGAACTTTATCTGGATTCATGTTATCCAACATAATTATATCAGCTTTGTTTTTAACGGCAATTAAAACATCGTTTACATTTTCTATCTCAATTTCTATTTTTTTTGTAAAACTAACTCGAGATCTAACATCATTGAGAAGTTTTACGATGTTCCCTTTGTAAAGTCTTAAATGAGTTGATTTTAAAAGCACCATATCGTCCAAATTAAAGCGGTGTGTGTCTCCTTTTCCGATTTCTACCGCTTTTTTTTCAAACAATCGCAATCCCGGTAGAGTCTTCCTTGTACAAGCTATTTTAACATTTTTCCCTGAATCCTCAATTATTTTAACAAATTTTCGAGTAGTTGTAGTTATCGCACTCATATGACACAGAAGATTTAATGCCACTCTTTCACCTAACAAGATATCTTGGGTTTTTCCATCCAATTCTGCTATGATATCTCCATTTTGGATTTGATCACCATCTTCTTTCTTGAATGTAATGTCAACCTTTAGAATTTGAAATAATATCTTCAATTCTTCTAATCCAGATAAATAGCCATCGCTTTTAGCTATAATTTTGGCTTGTGAGATAGATTTTGTAGGAATTGATTTTGAACTAATGTCAACAAATGAAGTGTCTTCAATTAAGAACTGTTTTAGTTTTTCTTCGATTAAAATACGATTATAACTCATTTTCACTAACGATTTTTAGCAGTATTATTATTATAGATTAAAAACTAATTAAAATTATGCATAGAGTTGAAAAATTGTTTATTCTTAATAATGAACTAAAACTTGAAGCTGAAGTTTTTCAGATAAAAAAAGAAACACCTAGGATTGTTACATTAATGTGTCATCCACATCCTCAATTTTTTAGGGTTTAAACCCAAGAAAGGGAATATATGGCGGGGACATGTATAATAACGTTGTATCCGGTGTTTTTAATTCGTTCGTAAAAAAGGATATTTCTTGCATACGCTTCAATTTTAGGGGAGTTGGTAATTCAACAGGGAATCATACAAATGGTAAGGGCGAATTAAGCGATGTTAAAGCTTGTATTGATCATTTAACGCAGAATTTACAATTTGATGGAATATTTATATGCGGGTACTCCTACGGTGCAGCTATAGGATGCTCTACTATCAACTATTCTGAAAAAATAATCGGATATTGTGCAATTTCTTTTCCTTGGGACTTTATGGGCATCCAATATAAAGAGTTTTCTCAATCGAAAAGTCCAAAATTATTCATTCAAGGGGACGTGGATACAGTAGCACCTTATGAAAATTTTATGAAACACTATAATTACTACTCAGAGCCAAAAAAGTTCAAGATTATAGAGGGAGCTGATCATTTTTATCAAGGATTTGAAGATGCGATTAGCATAGAAGTAATGAACTTCTATGAATCTATATTGACCTAAATTATTCTTTAGATTTTTATTAAAACTTTTCCAAATTGATTCCCTTGGTTTAGGTAATGTTCAGCTTTAATTATTTCCTCTAATGGAAAAATTTTATCAACTATAGGATTCAACTTTTGCTCAAATACCAATTTCATAACATCTCTGAATTCTTGTTGATTGCTCATTGTTGAACCAATGATCTTAAGTTGCTTCCAAAAAATTTGACGAATATCTATTTCAACCTTTGGACCAGTTGTTGCTCCTGGAGTAACTAAGCGTCCTCCGGGTTTAAGTAACCGAAGGCTATTTTGAAATGTAGACTTACCTACGCTATCAACTATAACATCTAACCCATTTCGTTTTGTTATTTCTTTAAATATATAACTACTATAATCAGCGTTCTCTTTATAGTTAATAACATAATCAGCGCCAATATCTTTTGTTTTTTTCAGCTTTTCTGAAGTACTGGTTGTTGCTATGGTAGTAGCACCTAAATAGTTAGCAATTTGAATCGCCGCAGTAGACACGCCACCTCCAGCCCCATGAATAAGAACTATTTCCCCCGGCATTACTTTCGCTTGAGAAAACAAAAGCCTCCAGGCAGTAAGAAAAGTCAGTGGGGCAGCAGCAGCTAATTCGAACGAGAAATTTGAAGGTAAAACTAATACATTTTCCTCTGGGACTTTAAAATATTCACAATAAGTCCCCCATTGGTGTTCTCCCATGATAGAGAAGCTCTTACAAAAGTTTTGGTTGCCCGATAAGCAAAAATGGCACTTTCCACAACTTATTCCAGGATTAATGGTAACTTTTTCTCCCTCACTAACAGTAGTAACAGAGGATCCAACTTCCTTTATAATTCCACTTCCGTCGCTTCCTAGAATGTGGGGCATTTTTAACTTTAGTCCCGGCCAACCTTTAATTAAAAAGACATCAATATGATTTAAAGCTCCAAATTTAGTTTGAACAAGTACTTCGTTTGTTTTAATCTTAGGTATATTTTGATCTCCTATTCTTAATTTACTTAAGTCGCCATGCTCTATTATGTAAGCCGCTTTCATATTCTCAATATTAAATTCATATTTATTAAAGATTCCATTTCTAAGTTATAAGAAATGAATAGAATATTATTCTATTTCTGTAATAATAAGGGATGAAAAAATTCAGTTTATTTAAATTGAAGAAAGTTTTTCTAAATCGGGAGTCGCGTTATCAACAGCCCAATCTAGTAATTGATCGTAATAGGATTCAATTTCATATGATTCAGGACTATTAGATAAAACTGCTAATATAAATTGTGTTTTTTGATCAGGCATAATAATATTTCTACATACAATATAATCTTCAGTGTAATTGATCTTTATACTCGAAAGAATGGATAAGTTCATTTCCTCAGAAGCTTTATATGCTGCATCGCTTAATAAGGAACTCATGGCAGCAACTACCCGATCATCAACAACTTCTGCTTTTTGGGAAGCTAAAACTAATCCCGTCGCAGTAGAGAACAAGGATGCTCTAAAATTCCCATTTTCGTTTAATTCCTTAAGCACAAGTTCAAGTCGGCTAACCACGGTTATAACACCCTTAAATTCTTTTATAACATTACTTATAACAAAAAATCTTATTACAAGATGTATATATATTATGAACTATTTAGTATTTAATTTTACTTTATCTTAAATTCAGATTTATAAGAAAAGTCGATAGAATATTATCATTATCAATCTTCAGTGTAATAACACTTGGTCTCGCAATGGGTTTTTCAAAACCTTTTTTAGGAAGTGGTGCTATAGGCTTAGTTGGGCTCCCCGGATTGATTAATAGCGTATTATAAGGTGTTCCTTTAATAAGTGGTTGATGGGTATGCCCAAAAATAAGAATATGGATATTCTGTTCTCTAAAAAAAACTTCTGTATTCTCAGGTTTCTTGTGTAATATTCCGAGGGTGTATTTACCAACTTCAAAATTTATAAAATTCTCTAATCCCGGTATTTTATCTGATTCTCCTCGTACACATTGGACTGGAGCGATGTTTTTCAAATCATCAAGAAAAAATGATTCACAAACATCTCCAGCATGAAGGATTTCATCAACATCTTTGAAAATTTCTTTTAATTGATTCAATAATTTATAATATAATTTGTTTTTATCATTGGCCATAAAATGTGTGTCAGAAATGATTCCAAATTTAGCCATTTCTTTTTTA
>JAGXNZ010000084.1 GCA_019894655.1 Promethearchaeota archaeon
AAATCTTTTAAGGGTTTAAGAAGTATAAAAAGAAATTTATGGGTTATAATGGAATTTATATGTTTAGCTGCTCTCTTTATTGACTTCTTTTTGATTCCTTTTATAATCTAATTTTCACGAAAAACTTTTTTCTTTTTTTTTTGTTTTTATTCTACTTTACTATAATGAATTCCGGGTCTCCCTACACCCTCATTAATAACTCATTATTCATTAAAAACTACTAATTAAGTATCATTTTTTTCATAGTTTTTACATTATTTCTTCTGATTTTTAATAGAAAAAGATGAAAACTTTAAATACATGTTAATATGAAGTATAAATTGATAATTTAAATATAAACTTATAAAATAAAATTAAAAAAAATAGTGATCTATTATATGGAACGAAATACAAAAAGAATAATAGTAGTAGTAGCTCTAATAGCTGTCATCGGTGGCGGAATTGGAATTGGCGTATTCATTCTACTTCAGCCTGCAGGTGAAGGAACAAATGTTTATGAGTATCCCGGCTTAACTGGAGCGAAACCAGCATTAGCTCAAACAGTCAAGATCGGACTTATGGATGATATGACTTACGCTTATGGGCAATTGACATGGATTGGCATGAAACTAGCAGCAGGAGCGATCAACGGTGGTGGAGGAGTTGACATTGGAGGTACAACTTATTATATAGGAGTTACTTATGAAGACACAAAAGAGGCTGCTTATTTATATGAAACGGCATATTCTGCTGCATTAAGAATGATCGAAAAAGATCCAGATGTTATTATAGGAGGATTTAGGTCTGAAGTTGCTGAAACATATATTCCCGTGATAATGGCTGCAAATATACCATTTATTGGTACTGGGTGTGCAACAACTGATTTCTGTTCGGTAAACGTTAAAAATAATATCTGGCCTTACTTTTTTAGAACTATGCCTCAGAATAGTTTTTGGTTAGGAAACGCAACAAACCATTTGGTAACTAACGTGATTATTCCTGATATGATTTCTAAAGGTATCGATTTGAATAAAACAACCATCATCTATGAGGAACTTATCTGGACTATTGACATTAAAAATTATATAATTGATGCATTCGAATTAATAGGGAACGCTTCATTGCCAACTCATATACCCGGTGTAACTTTAAGCGGTACTAACATTACAGCACAACCAATTTCAGCAAGTTGGACAAAAAGTCAGTTTGATGCCTACTGGGGTGTAATTGATGGTCGTGGAGATCAATTGGTTATTCCAATAATCTCTGATTTATCTTTAGGGAGGTTTTTCGGAGATGGATACAATAATACAAAACCTGACTGTTTGGTAGCCGGTATTAATGTTGCGCATCAACTCTCAGGTTACTTGTCTGATTCTGGGGGTTGTGAATATGAAATATCATTTACCGGACCTCAGAATGTCTCTGCAACACCAGGTATGGTTGCTTTCTGGAATACTTTTGTCGCTGCTACAGGTGGGCTTTATGAACCAGTATATACATCCTTGGGAGCGTACGATGCTGTCATGTTGATTGCTAATGTAACAGATGACGCGGATTCTCTTGTTTATACGGATATCGTTGCTCAATTAGAAACTATTACTGAAACTAATTTCTTCCAAGCTGCTGGCTCAAAAATTGCTTTTGATCAATATCACGATGTACTTGGTACAATTCCAGGACAACGGGAAGGTTACTTCTTTCCATTGTTCATTCAATTTGATGGGAATGGAATTAAACAGGTTCTTCCGAGCGCTGGAGGTTATCCACCCGTAAACACGTCTTCTCTAATGTATCCTGACTGGTGGAATTTTTAAATGGAAAAAAAATGTAAAACTCGAAATATTTAAATCTTATCCCTTTTTTTTTAATATAATTTTGCATTATCAACGGTCTTGTTAGAGGAAATTGTTAGATTCAAGCGTTTTAGCTAAATTTCATTAAAAGTTTTTCATCATCAAATTAGAAAATGAGATATTATGTTTTTTCAAGCGGAATTTTTTGTTGATACATTAGTTTATGGAGCAGCATTAGGATCTGTTCTAGCATTGCTTGCACTTGGTTATTCTTTAGTTTATGGTGTAGGTGGTATAATAAATTTAGCTCATGGTGCTTTTTATATTCTCACAGGGTATATCGTCTTCTGGGCTTATGATACGGGAATTGTTCCATATCCTATAGCAATAATTCTTGGTTTACTGATCGTTCCAACCATTGCAGCAATTTCGTATATAGCCCTTATAAAACCCACACAAGAACATGAAGTAGGGGTATTAATTATCACTTTCTCATTAGGTTTTTTAATTGAACGTTCTATTGTACTCTACGAGGGTATGCAATTAGCTGAAATTCAGGACAGATCTTTTCCACCAATTCTTCCTGATCTAATTGATGTACTCGGAACACCAATAATTAGTCAATATATTTTAATTATGATTGTAGCAGTTGTAATTATTTCTTGCCTAATAATATTTATTAAAAAATCTAAACTTGGCAAATCTATCCGTGCCGTTTCACAAGATAAGGAAGCAGCTCAACTGATGGGAATAAATGTCAATTTAATCCTCATGTTTACTATAGTATTATCAGCATTTCTAGCAGGAATTGCTGCCGTCCTATATGTACCAGTAATACCCATACTCCCAACTTCCGGATGGGAATATCTATTAATGTCAATGTCAGTAGTAATTCTTGGAGGATTAGGAAGTCTTCCTGGAAGTGTAATTGGTGCGTTTGTTATTTCATATGCAAGATTTATTACATTTTATTACATTGACATACAATATCAACTTGCTTATTCTGGGGTAATTCATTTAGTAGTGATAGTAATAATGCTTATTGTTAGACCTCGCGGAATATTAGGAAAAAAACAACGGACTTAAAAAAAATCAAATGGAATTATTATTAATTAAAAAAAAACGAAGAAGATGTAAAAATGTTGAAAAAAGATGAAATAAAGGAATTAAAATTTGATGCAGAAGAAGAATTGGTAGTTCAAACTCAACGTCCGATTGGAGAACCATTTAAGAAGTTTTCTCAACAAACTGTAAAAAAAACAAAACGTTTTATTAAATCTCAGATTCCATCATCCATAAACAACTTAAAATCTTGGGTAAAATCGTTTAGAGGAGGTATAGGCTTGGTTTGTTTAATTGGAGTATCATTAATACCACTCCTTATAGATCGTAATCTTTATTACCATATTTTCGTCACTGCAATGATATATGGGATTTTTGCTGCTAGTTGGGATTTATTATCTGGAGTGACTGGACAAGTTAGCTTCGGGCATGCTGCGTTCTTCGGTATAGGCGGCTATACATGTGGTGCTTTCATTAAATTTTTAGGTATGGGTTGGCTTCCGGCAATCATCTTTGGAAGTGTAATTGGAGTTTTTTTTGGATTAATAATAGCTATTCCTAGTTTAAGATTGAAAGGTCCTTATTTAGCCTTAGGGTCTCTTGCGTTTAGCTTATTATTATGGCAATTGTTTTCAATGGATTCTTTACAGTTTCTTTTTTTTGGGTCTGAGGGAATAAGAAATATTCCCCATTTAACAAATTATGATTTTCAACAGGAATTTATAATTGTTTTAATAATCATGATTGTTTGCGTTGTATCCATGCTCGCAGTCTTCAATTCAAAGCTTGGGACAATTTTTCAAGCTATTCGCGAGGACGAAATTTCTACTGAAGCCTCAGGGATCAATACAACTAAATATAAGTTAATTGCTTTTATGATAAGTGCGTTCTTCGCTGGGATTGCGGGTTCATTATATACTCTTCACTTAGGCAACATTAAACCAAGTATATTCATGTCTATTAAATCATTTTATCCAATAATTATGGTAATGATAGGAGGGATCGCGAGTATTTCAGGGGCAGTATTTGGAGCTTATTTTTTCATGATTATAAGTGAACTTATTGTAGAAATATGTACAGCTATATTACCTTCAGTATTTTTAGAAGTTTTTGCTGATATAGCGACACTTATCTTTGCTATAACCTTATTAATTGTCATTCGATTTACGAATCGTGGGCTAATGGAACCCGCTATTAAACGAAGTAAAAAGTTGTTTGACCTTGTATTAGGGAAATAACTTATATAAAAATTATTTACATAAAGAGGAAAGATAAATGGGTGTGATTCTACAAATAAATAATTTAACAAAACGGTTTGGGGGATTAACCGCAGTAAATGATGTTAGTTTTGAAATAGAGCGGGGTTCATTGGTGGGCTTAATAGGACCAAATGGAGCCGGAAAAACTACAGTCTTTAATTTAATCTCTGGTTTTGAAAAGTCTAATAGAGGAACTATTTGGTTTGATGGTGTAGACATCACTAAATTTATCCCATACAGACGAGTAAAACAAGGAATCACCAGAACATTTCAAGTAGTAAGACCGTTAAAACGCCTTACATGTTTAGATAATGTTATTGTAGGATGCATGTCCTCAAGAGGAAAAGTAAGAAGTGTAGATATGGGTGTTGAACAGCTTGCAAGTTCTATTCTTGCTTCAGTTGGATTAATAGATAAAGCAAGAGTTCCACCTATTATTTTACCTTTCGGAGATTTGAAGAAACTCGGAATAGCTAGAGCTCTTGCATCTAATCCTGAACTAGTTCTTCTTGATGAACCTTTCAGCGGACTTTCACACGAGGAACAGATGATAATTGTTGAGTTAATTAAACAATTAAATTTCGAAGGATATACAATTATAATTGCGGGCCATGTTTTACGGGAGCTTATGGCTTTAGTACCAAGAGTTATTGTTATGAACCGGGGCAAAGTAATTGCAGATGGACCTCCTCAAGAGGTTGTAAGTAATAAAATTGTAATTGAAGCTTATTTAGGAAGAGGTGAAAGCTAATGAAAATAAAAAGAAGAAAAGAAGAAAGGACTCAATCCACGGAAACTAACGATATACTTGAAATAAGAAAAGTGTATCATTATTACGGAAAAGCCAGAGCCCTTGAAGAGGTTAATTTAAAACTTGAAAATCAAGCACTTGAGGCTGTGATTGGCCCTAATGGTGCGGGAAAAACAACTCTATTAAGAGTAATTTCTGGTTTGGAAAAAATTGATAGAGGAAAAATATATTTCAAGGGAGAAAGGATTGATGAGATGGATGCTCATAAGATTGCCAAAAAAGGAATTTCTCACTGTCCAGAACGACGTAAACTGTTTTATGATTTGACAGTTCTCGAAAATCTCGATATGGGTGCTTATTCATTAAAAGACAAAAGCAAATATAAAGAACTCCTAAAATTTGTATTTGAAATGTTCCCTCGCCTTGAAGAAAGAAAGAAACAAAGAGCGGGCACTCTTAGCGGAGGTGAGCAACAAATGCTCGCACTAGGTCGTGCAATCATGGCTGATCCGATACTCCTATTACTTGATGAACCATCATTGGGTTTAGCTCCTAAATTCAAGAAAAGCATTTTTCAGGCAATTAATCAAATCAAGGAAACTGGTACTACCACACTTTTAGTAGAACAAGATGCTGCACTTGCCCTAGATATTGCACAATATATTCACTTATTAGAAGAAGGAAAGATCGAGATGCGAGGGACAAAAGAAGAACTAGAGAAAGAACCTCGAATAAAAAAAGTATATTTAGGAATATAGGTGAGATAAAATTTCAGCTTCCTTAGAAAAATTATTAAGAGATGCTCGAGTAGATCTTGTACTTGGTCGAATTGAAAAAGATCCAAATGTAATAAATGAAGTAATTGGCCATTTAAGTAGTGATATAAGATCTATCCGATTTAATGCAATATTAGTTTTAGGCGAAATTGGTCAAAAATCGAGTTCTGGCGTTTCTGAATTAATTGAATGTCTTAAAGATAACGATTGGAGTATATGCCGTGAATCTGTTAGATCACTAGGACGAATCGGGAATGCTGCTAAAATAGCAATTTCCGAAATATCAAAACTTATCAATAATGATGAGGTATCTATTCGAAAAGAAGCAGCTTTAGCTTTAGGTAGAATTGGAATTGCAACAGAAGACTCAATCTCCAGTTTAATTACTAGTTTAAAGGATGAAAGTGAACATGTTCGAAAAGAAGCAGCTGAAGCACTCGGAAAAATAGGCACCAGTTCGTCTGAAGTTATTTTAAAGTTAATAAATAGTATTAAAGATCAAAGTTGGCAGGTTAGGACAGAGGCTGTAAAATCATTATCAAAAATAGGTTTAGAAGCCCAAAATGCATTACCATCTCTCCTAAAAGCTCTTAGTGATAAAGATTGGAGAGTACGTAAAGCTGTTATAAGTACTCTAACTCAGATCGGAACTAATGTTATACCCAGCCTTTTGAAGCATATGAAACATTATAACCCTCTTGTTAGAAAAGGTGTAATTGAAACTTTAGGTGAGATGAGAGTTCCAAATCCAGAAGTTGTAAAAGAAATCTTCTTAGCTTTGAAAGATAAAAAGAAAGGAATACGAGTAAAAGCCGCTGATGCACTTCGTAATATTGGGAAACCAGCTTTATCTAAAATAATTGAAGAGTTTAACCTGCTAGATAAAAAAATCAAACGTTTAGTGATTTGGGCAATTGGAGGTATGGGAGATGATGCGGCTGATGGAGTTCCGATTTTAATTGATGCTTTAAAGGATAAAAATGATTCAATACGCATAGGAGCTATGCTAGCGCTAGGAAAACTTGGACACATAGCCATAGAAGCCGTTCCTTCCATAATAGAATTACTAGAGGATCCAAAAACAAATGTTCGCAAAGAAACAGCAATTTCTTTAGGTAAAATGGGATCTTCTGCCACTAAAGCTGTTCCAATGTTGGTGCGTGCTTTATCTGACAAGAATCCCGATGTAAGGTGGAGGGCTTCTGAGGCATTAGGAATGATTGGGGTTAATACGGATGAAGTAACTTCCTCTCTAGATGAGCTAATACACGATAAATGTGATTATGTATGTGAAGCTGCTATTATGGCTATTGAACAAATAAAACAAAACTAAGATTTTATTAATTGAATTATTTTTAAAGATACTATTAGTCTAATTCAAATTAAAAATAGAAGAGGTAATTAGAAAAGATGAGTAATGATCCATATACAGAAAAACCTTGGTTAAAATTTTATGATGAAGGAGTTCCAACAGAAATTGACTTTCCCGAAATGAATATTTCTCAGTTTCTCGACAATGGAGCAAAGGAATTTGGAAGTCGAACTGCGATTTGGTTCTTGGAAAATACAATGTCCTATAAAAAGCTTAAAGATCATGCCGATAGACTTGCAACCGCCCTTATTAATTTTGGAGTTAAAAAAGGAGATGTAGTTGCAATTATGCTACCGAATTTTCCTCAATTCCCTGTAAGTTTTTATGGAATCCAAAAAGCTGGTGCAGTTGTCACAGCCTGTAGCGTACTCCATACTGAACATGAGTTAGCTTATCAACTAAACGATTCTGGGGCAGAGATTATCATAGCATGGGATAACCAAATTGAAAAAATTAATAATATAAAAGACAGGACTCGCCTTAGACATATAATAATAACTAATGTTTTTGATTATGCTCCAATGGCGAATCCTTTGGGTCAGAGAGAACCACCAGAAATTGCAGGAACTATACAACTTCTTAATTTAATCAATAAAACAAAACCAAAGCTACCTAAGTTCGATACGAATGCTAAAGAGGATGTAGCAATACTTCAATATACAGGAGGAACAACAGGACTACCAAAAGGAGCGATGCTTACCCACTATAACCTTGTAACAAATTGTATCCAGTTAAATTCTTGGACACAAAACGTCATAGAGCGAGGAAAAGATACTGCACTTACTACTTTACCACTATTTCATATCTATGGAATGCAAGTTTGTATGAATGCCTTAATAATGAATGGTATAACCATTGCTTTGCATCCTGATCCTCGAGATCAAAAAGGTTTATTCGAAGTTATTAAAGCAACCCATCCTAGCATGTTTCCTGGTGTGCCAACAATGTACATGCGTTTATTAGAACGTGATGATCTTGAAGATTATGCGAAAGATCTCAGATCTATTAAAGTTTGCAATACTGCTGCAGCTCCAATGCCACCCGAGGTTCTTAAAGAGTTTGAAGAAAGAACAGGTGCTACAATAATCGAAGGTTATGGCATGACTGAAGCTTCACCAGCAACACACTTAAATCCTTTAAAGGGTAAAAGGAAAATTGGTTCTGTAGGACTGGCACTGCCAAATACTGATTATAGAATTGTTGATCTTGATGATTACACTAAAATCCTCCCTCAAGGTGAATCTGGAGAGATAATTATTAAAGGACCTCAAGTTATGAAAGGTTATTGGAATAAACCAGAGGAAACAGCCAATCAATTGAAAGGTGAATGGTTATTAACTGGTGATATAGGAATGATGGATGAGGATGGTTATCTGTTCATAGTTGATAGGAAGAAAGATATGATAAATATTAGTGGATTCAAAGTTTACCCTAGAGAACTTGAAGACGTTTTATTTGAACATGAAGCGGTTGAAAATGCTGCAGTAATAGGTATCCCTGATCCAGATATCCGAGGTAATGAAAAAGTAAAGGCATTTATAGTATTGAAAGATGGATACCGTGAGACTGATGAAATTAAAAATGAAATAAAAGAGTATCTGAGAAAAACTGTAGCACCTTATAAAGTTCCAAAATTTATTGATTTCAGAAAAGAACTCCCTGAAACTTTAGTAGGAAAAGTGCTTCGAAAGGATTTAAAAGATATCGAAGCCAGAAAAAGAGGAGAAGAAGTATAAAATAAATTTCAGATAATTTTTTCAAACTCTTCTTAAGAAATATTTTTTTCTTTCCATTTTTTCATAATAATTTTAAAATTCTTATCAACCATTTTAAAGTACTAAAAAAAAACGACAAAAATATTTAATACTTGGATTTTTAATGAACTTTTTATTAACTTACTATGGAATAAACATGTTTAGGTCGCCCGGCTTTTTCTCCTTTTAAAACAGTTTCTTCAATTAAACCTTCATTAATTAAAAATATTAGAATTTCTTTTAATTTTGCACCACCTATTTTAGATTTACTACTAAGATCTCTAGTTTTTATCATATTAGTTTCTTTTATCGCTTCTAATATTTTTTTCATTGGTTCTGGATAGACAATTTTAATCTTGTTTTTTATAGTTTTAATTTCTAACATTTTTTTAGCTTGCTTTGCAAAAGGACCGCGAAAACCATCAATATGGAAAGCAGTGTCTTCTTTAAAGATTATGGAATTTAGATAATTTTCATCTATAAGAATGTTACCTATATTCACTATCTCATCGTTAAACCTAATCAATTGGCAAGTCTTTTCTACAGTTTGAGTTATAGAAACTCCAATTCTTTTTAGTATACTTGTAACTTCTTCAAAATAATTTGTTAGGTTTTCGAAATCTAAATCTGAGAAGTAAAGTTTTATTTGAACGCCTCTCATGAATGCTTGGTATAGAGCAGGTTCTAATTTCTTTAAAACAGATGGAGGTAAAGAGCTCATAACAATTTCTTGATTGGTATTCTCTATTAAATCATAGAAATTCTCGAATGCTAAATTGAGATTAGAATAATGATAAAAACTTATATCTCGAACACATCTTCCTACTATGCTGTTTTGAACTTTTAATTCCTCATCTAGTTTATTAACTTCTTCTTGTAAAACATTAAATTTCTTATTTATTAGTTCCGTCAGAGATATTTTTGGATTTACTTTTATGTAGATTCGAGGTTTTGAATCTGTTGATTCTACTAAACCTTTCTCTTCGAGAGCTATTATATTATGGTGTACTTGAGTATAGGAATAATTTAATTCCTTTTTTATATTATTTATATTCCCAAATTTATGAGTAAGTAAATAGTTGTATATTTTTATTTGAATTTCAGACAACCCAATCTCACTCAAAAATCCACTATTATTAGAAGCAATCATTTTCAATAAAATATAATTTTTATGCTTATACTTATAATACTAATTTGTGACATGTTCTTATATAGTTAATGTGATTTGAATAACTTAATATTGTCACAAATAATATTAGATCATAATAACTTAAAAACATAAAATAAGTGATAATAAAATGACTCAATGCAAAGAATGCAAATTTTATAAACCTATTGATGAATCGAAAGGGGATTGCTTCGGTCATGAAGTTCCAGCAACTTTAGATTCAAATAAGTGTCCAACAAATAGTTTTCAACCTAGAATTTAAGAGAGTGAAAAACTAATGCCGACTAAAATAGATTTCAAGAAAACTATGAAGGAATTTTATCAACCTAATCCGAAGGAAGTTGTATTAGTTGACGTACCTGAAATGCAGTTCTTAATGATTGATGGAATGGGGTCCCCAGGAGATTCAAAAGAATATCAAGATGCTCTTGCTGCCCTATATCCAATATCGTTTAAAACCAAGTTTCTAAGCAAGGCGAAGGGAAACGATTATGTCGTTCCTCCTTTGGAAGGTTTATGGTGGGCAGATGAAATGAAAGACTTTATCGAAGGTAACAGAGAAA
>JAGXNZ010000008.1 GCA_019894655.1 Promethearchaeota archaeon
GTTGGTGAAAACGTTTGGATTGGAGAAGAAGTTTATATCGATAATGAATACCCCTTTTTAATTTTCCTTGAGGATAATGTTGAGATCGCAGCTTATTCCATGATCATGGCACATAGCAGAGATCTTCGTCTCCTTGAACCCGGAATGTACGTATCAAACTTGGCATATCCTCCTTCTCCTGTTCGAATTAAGAAAGGAGCTTGGTTAGGATTACATAGTATTGTATTAGGTGGCGTAACCATTGGTGAAGGATCTGTAATAGCCGCAGGAGCAGTCGTTACAAAAGACGTGCCAGACTTTGCTCTTGCAGGTGGTGTTCCTGCAAAGGTATTAAAATATTTACCTGGTTCTCCAAATTATGTAGAAAAGACAGAAAGGAAAGACAAATGAATGGAATTGATATATAATAATAGCTTAATATTTCAAATTTTAATATTTTTCTTCTAAATATTCCTCCAATTTTCTTAATGCTTCAGGCATGTTTTTTCTACCAAATCCAATTCTAAAGTGGTGATCGCCATAATCGTAATTGGTACTAGGCATCAATAGTACTCCTTTTTCTTTTATTAGGTCAAAACAAAAAGCTTCCACATTAGTATCTATAATTAATCTAGGAAAAGCTATTGAACTGGCTATTGGTTTAACCCAACAGAATATATTTTTATATTTTTTGAAAAAATTATCCAGTAAGTTCAAATTTTTATTAATTATGCCCAAATTCCTGTTAATAATTTTATCCCTATTATGTAAAGCCAAAATTGAAAAAAACTCGCTTAAAGCACTATTGCAAATAGTAGTATAATTCTTGAAAGAAGCGATTTTTTTGAAAAGTGTGTTATTTTTTGTTGCAATCCATCCAATTCTCAACCCAGCAAGGCCAAATGCTTTTGACATCACACCTATAGATATTCCTTTTTCGTAAAGATCGCAAGCAGATGGTAATCTGTCGGCTTTATTATACTCTAAAAATTTATAAACCTCGTCAGAAAGAACGTAAATATCATTTTCTTTAGCTATCTTAATAATTTTTTCATAATTTTCTTTTGAGATGAGGTGCCCAGTTGGATTATGTGGAAAATTTACAACAATACACTTAGTAGATTTATTGATGTTAGATTCCAAAAACCTCAAATCAAGCTCCCATTCATTCTCGTCATTCATTAACCATTTATTAACTTTACATCCAATAGAGTTAGCAATTTCGTAGAGAGATTGATATGCCGGATATTGAACGATTATGTGGTCATCTTTATTCAGTAGAACATTCATGATTATAAAAATCGCCTCTTCAGCTCCAGAAAACACAATAACTTCCTCAGGGTTAATATTGTTATACAACTTAGAAATTTCTTCTCTTAATAAAGGATTACCAAGAGATTCAGTGTATCCTAACCTAAGTTCTTTAAGATTTTTTAAGGAATCCTTTTCTAAAGTCAGCAATTCATCTACGCTAAATGATTCACAATCTGAGGAACACAAAGAGTATTTAACATTAAACTCATACTTTGCGAAATATTCTTCCAATTTAAAGTCCTTAATTCTCATTTCATTAAAGAATTAAGATTGATAAGATATAAAACTAGGCAACATCAATAATTTTTTCAATTTGTTTGATTGATTTCTCTACATATTCTTTATCATTTATCGTGAGTTCAATAGCGTTTTGGGGGCAAATTTCAACGCAGCGGCCACAACCTCTGCATTCTTTACTAATTTTGGCACGGTTATCAACCATGTGAATCGCATCGACAAAACATATTCCTTGCATACAAGTTCCACATCCTATACATCTTTCTGTTACTTTTAGGATTACTCCAGGCATTTTTTGCACTTTGGAACCTATTTTAGAAGCTACAACGGGAGCTATCCTCCATAAACAACAACAATGACAACAGTTACAAATACTTAAAAGTTTATATCCTGGATTTACACCAAGCCATTGCTTATCCAATTTATTTCTTCCAATCATATGAACTAAACCAGCTTCTTTACATTTTCTTATGTGATCGTGGGCTTCTTCCTTAGTTACGAGTCGTCCTAATTGGGGATTAATCCCTAAAACAGCTTCTCCCAGAAATAAGCATCCTAAATCAATTGGATAGTCGCTACAATGCATTGAATCTCGACATATACAAAAATTCATTACCCAATGATAGTTGGCTTTTTCAATAAAATGTTCCAAAACTTTTGAGGGTAATACCATATCCGCTTGCTTTTCAATTTCTTTATTAATAGCAATTACTTTATCTTTCGTTAAGTAAATAATATCGTCCCCCTCAAAAAGTAATAAATCAAAAACTTTTCCTATTATTGGAACCTTAGTTAATTTAGCTATTAATTTAATATTAGGAAAAGTTTTTTTCAGTAAATTTACAAACCATAAAGGTCTTGTCATACTAATTTCAATCCCACTAATTCTAAACTATTCTAATTTAATATCTATTATTCTGTAAGAAATATAAAACTAGTTCAGTAAAACATAGCATCTAGTTTCTCTTTTAATTTTTGAGGTGGAAATTTAGGTTCTCGATTAAAGGTGAGCAAACCATTGATTTCCTGAAACTGGTCGTAAAGTTCAGTATAGCAAAATCCCTGAATCCATTCTTTTCTAACATCGAACTCCTTAAGTAAAGCTAATACTTTCTCAAGCAAATCTTCAGAATTTTCGACTAATGCTCCGTAACCCCATTTATTTTCAA
The DNA here is from genome assembly GCA_019894655.1 of Promethearchaeota archaeon. The sequence goes on from JAGXNZ010000008.1 coordinate 2,700, forward strand.
CTTTTTCTTTGAAATCATAACCAATTCCTCCTATTTCACTGTAAATTACGGGTTCGCCATTGTATTCATCTGGTTTTAAATAAATTTTTTCCATTGACCTTCTATGACTCTTAATTTCTTCGTCTAATGTTGCTGGTAATGAATCATTAGGTGGATATATGTGTCGGGTACACACATCATTATTTTCCGTATGCCACCATCCATCGTTATTTATAATTAATCGAGTAGAATCTATTGAATTTATTAAAAAATATAACGCAGACAAATAAAATCCCCTTTTTGGGTCTTTTTCTGCTCCAGAAACGCCCCATCCTTCGTTTATTGGTACCCAAGCAATAATCGAAGGATGGTTATAATCTCTCTCAACTTCAGCTGCAAATTCATTAATAAGTCTAAGTTGTGATTTCACAGAGAAACGAAAAGCATTACCAATTTCTCCCCACACCAAAACACCCCTTTTATCACACCAATATAAAAATCGAGGGTCAAAGACTTTTTGATGCGTTCTTAGACCATTAAATCCAAAATCGATAACATATTGAATATCCTTTTTAATGTCATCATCAGAGGGGGCAGTATATAAACTATCAGGCCAATAACCTTGCACTAAAAATAATTTTTGATATAATGGTTTACCATTTAGCAAAATTTGCTGCGATTTGTTTCCAAAATCTGATATTGAAATTTTTCTCATACCGAAATAGCTTGATATTTCGTCATAAATCTCACCCGTTTCTTCATTTTGAACTTTTAGTGATAAATCGTATAAATTCGGGCTATAAATATTCCAAAGAAACAACTTATTTTCAGGTATTTTAACCTTGAATTTGAAGCGATTTGGATTTTCATAAAACAAATCTTTATGGAATATTTCAATCCTCTCTTTCAACACTTTCTTAACTTTTCCCCGCTTGATTTTTCCGATGAAATCCAAATTTATATCCTCTTGAGCAATAGTCTGATTCTTAAATAAAATGGCGATGAATAGATCTAACTCAGAAAAGCCCATCCCATTAATATTGATTTCAAATATAACTTCAGATTTATCGATATTTGGTGTGATTTTTAAATTCTCTATTTGAAACGCTGGAGATACAAATTCCAACCAAACGGTTTGCCAAATACCAGATACTCTCGGATAAAAGGTCAACTCAAGATCGCTTTTCCAAAACTGTTTACCTCTAGGAATCTCAAGATCTTGGCTCGGATCTTCTACTCTGACAACTAAAACATTAACTTCTTCCAGATAATTAGTAAGATCTAACGAAAATCCTATATATCCTCCTTCGTGAGATCCTACATATTCACCGTTCAAGTATATTGAACTCCTATAATCGATAGCTCCAAAATGTAGTATGATTTTCTTATTTTTGAACTGTTTAGGGATTTTAAATGCTCTTCTATACCATATAACTTCATGAAAAGATTTATCTTCGATTCCACTTAATTTACTTTGAAAACAAAAAGGAACTATTATTTTTCTATCAAAATTCTTTGAGTTTTCTTTTTTATACCATCGTTCTTTTAATCCTATATCCGTATCGTCAAAACTAAAATCCCACTCTCCGTTAAGGTTAATCCAATTGTTTTCCCTTACAAATTGTGGTCTAGGATATTCTGGTCTTGGTATGTTAACTTCTCTTAAATTTTCCATGAGAAAAAAAAAAATATTATAAATAAAAAGTTATCCAAATTTAATATAACTATAAATATTGAAGAAAAGTTGATAAGTGGTAAGTTGTAATGAACAAAAAGTAGCTTATATTGACACATATGACGATTTTGGAGTAAACATTGAATTCCAGCAAACCCGTAAAAAGAGAATTAAAAGATAGATTATAAAAAGAATAAGAGATTGATATGAATTCTTTAGAATTAACACTCTCAGCTATAAAAGGAATACCTAAAAGAATACCCTTCAATCCCTTTATTATGCATTTAGCTGCAAACTTGGCTCATGTTGACTATAATTACCAATATTGTCAAAACCCAGAGATTTTAGCAAATGCTCAGGTAAAATGTGCCAATTTTTTTGGTATTGACCATGTTAATGTTTCTACAGACGCTTATTGTGAGGCTAACGCTTGGGGAGTGGAGATTGATTGGACCAGTCATACTCCAATAGCTAAATCACATCTATCAATTTATGAATTTGATTCGGTTGAGGTCCCTGACCTACTTTCAAACCAGAGAATCGTTAATAGAGTGAATGCTGTAAAAACACTATCTGAGAAAGTAGGTGGAGAACAATGCGTTGTAGGTTGGATTGAAGCACCTTTTGCAGAAATTTGTTGTTTATTTGATTTAGTCAATGTGTTAATACTATGCCGGCACGATGATTGGGATAGAAGAATTATATCACTTATTGAAAGAATCTTACCAATCCAGAAAGAATTTGCTAAGTTGCAAATTGAAGCGGAAACTCACGTTAATGGAGCAGGAGATTCCGCTATTTCACAAATTGGACCTTATAAATATGAAAAATGTTGTTTGAAATCAACTAAAGAACTTTTTGATTCGATTCAAAGTGATGTCCCTGTTTTATATCACATTTGTGGTGATAATGGTGTGATTGATAAAGAAGGCAGAGACATGCTAAAA
>JAGXNZ010000085.1 GCA_019894655.1 Promethearchaeota archaeon
GAATAGGATTGTATTAAGAAGACCACCAACTACGGCTCCATAAAAACCCAATTCGGGCCACCATTCATATGCGCTATTAGTTATTCCAAAGGAAGCAAGTCCAATAATAGCAAATATCCAAGTTAAAATTGCTAAATACATGCCGTATTTGGTAATATCTTTGGGAATGAATTTATTAGGTAGCAATTCGTTTAAAGCAATGATTATTTGAATCACGAATAATATTAGAATTAAGATTTGAAGTATATAATCAACAGGTGTACTATATTCACAATCCAAACACGAATATCTATATTCAGAACCACCTAGCCAGAAAACTGCGAAGGGACCTATTATTTCCATTATAATTGCGATGATACTAAGGACTAATATCAATAACGAAAAAGGATCTATCTTTCTTTCTTCTGACATTTCTTTTCACTTACAAAATTTTATTTTAAATTTATTCTTAATTTATTTTTAAATTATTTATAATTATATTTTATTAAAAATAATTTCTTTTTCATACAATTAACCCTTAATAAACTAGTGAAAGTAAAGTAGATGTAAGAATGGTTAATATTAAAGAACGATGGGACTTCCATTCCAGTGAACCGATTCTTGGGATTGAAATAGGAGATGTTAATAATAACGGCCAAAATGAAATTATAGTATTCTCTAAATCCGGGAGACTTCTTATTATTTCACTAAGTGGTAAAAAAATAACCGAATTAGAAATCTCAGAAAATTCCTCTATTTGGCAGGTAATGATTTGTGATATTGATCGTGACAATAATAACGAAGTTATCTTGGGGGGTTTAGATGGTCTATTAAGAACGTTCAAATGTAACACCTCTTATGAATTACAACCTTTTTGGGCACATCAATTTGGTGCCTCTATTAGCGGTTTCTTATATGCGGATGTTAATGCTGATAGTATAGAAGAAATTATAGCGTATTCAATTGATAAAAGTATACGATGTTTAAATCCCGCTGACGGTTCTTTAATATGGGGCCAATTATTTGAAGACGGAGTTGGTGATGCTATTTTATGGAAAGATCCTCTAAATCCTCTAACTTTAGAGATAATCGCTTGCGGAAATGATGGAACTATTCGCAGCTTTAAAGGAAATAATGGTGAATTAATTTGGTTTAAGCGATTTAAGAATAAAATTCGTTGCGTTTCAGGTTTAAAATCAGATAATAAAGATTTAATCGTTTGTGGAGGAGATGATAAAAAAATTCATATAATTGATAAAAATACTCATGAAGATTTAAAATCGTTTCAATTCGAAGATTTCGTATGGAAATGCGCATCATTTACACTTGGAAAGAAATCAAATTTATTTGTAAGTACTTACTCATTTAGCTTTTTTGACGATTCTGTTAAAGTCCAGGATATCGAATTTAGTTCAAAAATTTTGTGTTTAAATTCCGAACTAGAGAAAAAGTGGGAGATTGAGAATATAAATCTGGAATGTTTTCTTCAAGCAGAAATTTTTTCTAATAAATATTTCATTATTGGAACGACTAAAGGAAATATTCTAATCTTAGAAGCTGATTCTGGTAATTTAGTCGCTAATATTAACAAAAAATCCTGTGTTAATGACATTAAATATGATTCAGAGTTAAAAATTCTTATTAGTTGTCATGATAACGGTTCTATATTCGCTTACTTTTTAGGTGAGATTTAATTTTGATATACAGATATAGTACATCTAAAGGATAAATTATGTGTCGCATGTTTTTTAAGTGCTCTCTTAAGCCATTCTACATCAATTACGCAATTCTAAAACAATTTCTTGCAACATGTCACTGGCGTTATTTTAGGAAGTATGACATATTGGGGCACCATGGTTTAGGTTGGGGTTTTGCATATCTCTCAGAAAATAATAAGGAACTTGTTATTAAACGCGATATTAACCCAATTTACCACGCTGATTGGGAAAGCATTACGAAGATTAAAACTCGATTTCTTTTAATTCACGCAAGGAAAACACTCCCTTGGAAAAGGAAATTTGAAAATGTACACCCTATAAATATTGGTGAGAAGTATCTTATTACTCATAACGGCATAATTAAAAATTTTCCTAAAAAAAAACTAAATAATCCTGAATTGAATAGAATTTATAGGGAAACTAGCTTAGATACTCGAAAGTATTTATGCGCTATAATCGACCAAATACAAGAAAATAAAGATTTAGAGAGTGGTTTGGAATTTGTATTTAAGGAAATTGAAATTGGGGCTGGAGCTAACGCGTTCCTCTTTAATTCTCATATGTGTAATGTGATTACTAACCATAATACAAATTTTAACGGTCGACACCATACTTTGTTTATAAGTCGAAATAACGACGAAGTCGTTGTAAGCACAACACCCCTTATAAAAGACGCTAAAGAAATTCCTAATTATTCCTTAATTCAAATTAATTTAGCAAATCTGGATATGAACTTTACGAAATTACACTTTTAGGATTATATCCATAATATCAAAATAAAAAAAATAAAAAAGTTAATTATACTTTATCTACTCTCCAGATTCTTCTTCAGAAGCTAACTCCGCCTCTAATTCCTCTAATGGAACGGGTGCTGGAGTAGTGAGCATGCTGTACCCTATCCAAATAGCAATAATTGCTATTAGAAGAACCATAATCCAGAGTGGTAGAACTGTAAATAATCTATAATCGAGCCAATCGATCTCAAACAGCCTAAACATTATATCCCAATTAGGGATGCCTCCTATGGTATTAGCCCATAAATCAACAACGCTTCCCATTGTGTAGATAATAGCGATTAGAATGCCAAGGATCATAACGATTGCTCCAATTACCTTATCTTTAGCCATATTAAATACCTTTATGAATTTCAGACAATTTTTTTTTTAATATTTTCAAGCAAGTTTACCTTACTTATTATGTATTTTTAAAATTATATTAAATTAAAACTATTCGTTAAGGATCATTTAGTTTTAATTGTGATGTTCCATAATTTGATATTATATTAAGAAATATGATTTAAAGAATCGTTTTTATAAAAGCACTATCATGTCAAATCTTGAGCGCTATGTTCTTGTCGTTGGTTCAAGCAATATAGATTTGAATATTTACTCTGAAAGATTTCCAAATCCCGGAGAAACGGTAACTGGAGGCGTTTTTAAGCAATTTTTAGGAGGGAAGGGTGCGAATCAAGCAGTTGCTTCTGCTAGGTCCGGTTCAAATACTACTTTTATTGGTAAAATTGGAACAGACGTATTTGGAGCCCAAATGATTTCTCAATTAAAATCTGAAGGGATTAATGTTGAACACATTATTAGGGATTCCAGCGAATCAAGCGGTGTTGCTTTTATTTTGATAGATAAAACTGGTGAAAATATGATTAGTGTGGCACCAGGAGCTAATTTTAATTTAACACCCGGTGATGTTAAAACGAATAATGAAATTATTAGAAAAGCGAATTCTTTAGTCGTTCAGATGGAAATACCGTTAGTAACTATTGAAGAATTATTTAAAATGGCAGCTCAAGGAAACTGTATAAAAATTCTTAATCCTGCCCCTCTAAAACCTATTAATCATTCGATCTTAAGTAATGTAGATATCCTAATCCCCAACGAGGGAGAACTATTACGTCTACATTCATTATTGAATCTTAATGATTTAAAAGGAGAGAAAAAAGAAAGGATAATCCAAGCTTCCAGAAATATATCAGAATATGGTGTGGATGTAATCATAACAACACTTGGGAGCAAGGGGTCTTTAATATATGACGCAAAAAAGGATAGAATTACAGATGTTCCTGCCTTAAAAGTTCAAGCAGTTGATACTGTAGGTGCTGGCGATTGTTTTAATGGCGTTTTAGCAAGTATGTTAAACCAAGGCGAGAACCTAATAAAATCTGTAAAATATGCATCGGCTGCCGCTTCTATAGCCGTCACTAGAAAAGGAGCGCAAGCATCATTACCTTATTTAACCGAAATTAAGGAGCGTTTTAAAGAATATAGTAGAATATAAAAGTCAAAGGTTAGCTATATGAAGGAAGAAGTCATTCAACCGGGTAGAGGAACAATCCTTAGAGAAAATGATCAGAAAGAACTTAGGATAATTCTAGATTCCAATCGTCTGGATAACATTTTTCTTATAAATGGCAATCATTTTTACTCTCAAAATTTAAAACAAGTTAATTTGGTTGTAAAACCAAACGATTGTTACATGTTGATTAATAAAGCTGATGATAATATTGACATTAGCTATAGTAACGATTTTTCTAATCACAAAACGATTTATAATCCTTATAAATTTGAATTATCTGAAAAAGCAAGGATTGACCCAGTAAAATTCGCAAAGAAATTTAACGTTCCAAATGGATTCCTTGAGGTATTAAATAAATGGTACAGCATCAAATTCACCTACTCAGACTATAATTTAATATATGTTAAACCGGGGATCGGCATTTCAATCCAAACACACAGGTTCAGAAGCGAAGAATGGAGGATTCTAAAAGGTAAGCCCATAATTATAAATGCGAACAAAGTTCATTATTTTGTTGAAGCGGAAACGAAATTTGTAAACCCTAAAATGATGTATCATTCGATCATGAATCCTAATGACGATCCTAAACAATACGTGATTGTTGAAGAACGGTGGAGTGGAGAGTTTAATGAAGAAGATATCGTTAGAGCATTTGATCCAAATAATTATCGCTAATCAGTCGTAAACGAAACTTGAAATTCTCCTCTTAATTTCATCGATAAAAAATGAGATTTAGAGATGTCTCGATTTTCCTCGAAGGTCACATCGCAACCTTTTAAGTTTTTGGTTTTTGGTTCTCTGGTTTTAATAAAATTAAAATTTGATAGATAACTAATTTCATTACACGTGTTCATAGTAGCGTAAAAAATAAACATAAAATATAGAATGGAACAATCAGATTGGTGGAAAAATGGCTCCAAATGAAGAACAAGACGATGAAGAACAAAAAGAAAGGACACCGGATGAATTACCTGAAGAGTCTTCAGAAGAAATTGATGAAGAATCAAAAGAAACTGATGAAGAATCAAAAGATAAAGAATTAGACTTAGGTAAAGAAAGAGATCGACTCAAATTTCATTATCGCGGCCATACTTTAGAAGAGCTCAAGAAAATGAATATGGATGAGTTTATTCAATTATTACCGGCACGAGCACGAAGATCGTTAAGAAGAGGATTACCTCCCAGGCAAAAAAAACTTCTTGAAAGATTAAGAAGGGCATATAGAGCTAAGAAAAGAGGAAAAGATCTTCTTACAAGGACGCATATTAGAGATATGTTAATCTTCCCAGAAATGGTGGGTTTGCAAATTGGGGTCTACAACGGGAAATCTTACGAAGTAGTAGAAGTAAAACCTGAAATGATTGGTCATTATCTAGGAGAATTCTCCCTAACTAGAAAACATGTTCAGCACGGGTCTCCCGGAATTGGAGCCACACGTTCAAGTAAATATGTTCCATTAAAATAATTAAAATAATAAATGAGATGATAATTAATGCCTAACTGGGGTTATTCTTTCATAGAGCAAAAATATGATGCAGATAGGTTGGCTAAAGCTTCGGGTAGAGATTTGCGAATAAAACCAAAGCCTGCAAGGGAAGTTTGTGCGATGATTAAAGGGATGAAGCTGGAGCAAGCCAAGATATATCTAGAGAAAGTTATTCAACTTAAGCAATCCGTACCATTTAGAAGACATAAAAAAAAACAAGCTCACAGAAAAGATTTGAAACAATTTAACTGGTATGCTGGTAGATATCCCCAAAAAACCGCTGCAAGAATCTATGAAATCCTTACTTCCGTTGAATCTAACGCAGAATTTAAAGGATTAGATACTGAGCAATGTAGAATTATTCACGCCGCAACACACAGAGGGCGAATAATAAAACGTTACATTCAAAGAGCTCATGGTCGATCTTCTCCTAAATTTGGCCATTTAAGTCACGTAGAAATTGTAGTGTACGAATTTCCAAGTTAAAATTAAAATTTTTAATAGATTAAATTAGAAAATAAAAGAGAATAAAGAATATGAGTCCTTTAGCCAAACATTTTATTGAACAGGGAATCAAGCTAATGCAAATAAACGAATATTTGAGATCTGAACTTGTACGGGCTGGGTTTGCTGGTGTTGACATACAAAAAACCCCGCTTGGAGTAAGAATCACTCTCCGCACATCCCGCCCTGGTCTTGTCATTGGGAAGGGAGGAAAACGTATTCAAGAAATTACGGAATATCTTCACGATTTTTTTGGGTTAGAAATGCCCCAGATAGAAGTCGAGGAGGTTACCAATCCCGATTTGAATGCACAGATTATGGCGGAACGTTTAGCGTATTCGTTAGATCGGGGAAGACATTACAGGAGAGCAGGCTATTACATATTACGTAAAATCATGGATTCTGGAGCTAAAGGTACAGAAATCATCGTTTCGGGTAAGGTCACTTCACAGAGAGCCAGAACGACGGTGTTTAGAGCAGGTACGATGAAAAAATCAGGTCAACCTGCGCAAGAAGGAGTGGATAAAGGAGTAGCTCAGTGTATTATGAAGTCTGGAACTTTAGGGATAATCGTGAAAATAATGCACGCTGACATAAGAATGGGTGATACAATCATAATAAAAGATGAAGAATTAGCTAAGCTTCAAGCAAAAAAAGAGGCCGAATTAAGTAAAACAAAAATGGAAAAAGACTACGAAACGAGTGAGGAAAAAAGAGAATTAAGCGAAGAAGAAAAAGAACTGTTCGAAGAAGTAGAAGAAGAAGAAATCTCTGAAATTTCTCTGGAACCAGAATTAGATCCAAATGAAGATAGTAATGAATAACATAATACGAAACAAATATGGAGAGCGCCTAAAATATGGATATTATAACCGCTAAAAAAGTCCGGGAAATGGATGAAAGAGAAAGAGAAAGAAGTTTAATAACCCTAAGAGAAGAATTGATGATGTTATACAGCCAACAAACTGGTGGCGGTATCTCAGATAATCCCGCGAAAGCGAAATTACTGAGAAAACAAATTGCAAGAATTCTTACAGTAAAAAATGAAGAAAAATAGTTGAAATTATAATGATAAGCCCCAAATATCTGATCTACCACGATTTAATAGGTTTTAGAGTGCAAGCTAAACTTAAGTCGAAGCCAACTCATTCCAAATTTATGGATGTGGGCGTGGTAATTGATGATACTCAAAATATGTTAATATCAGAAAAAAAAAATGAAATAAAAAAATACATCAAGAAAGATTATATTTTTAGATTTACGCTTGATGATGGAATGTTAGAGGTTAATGGATCGAAAATAGTTGGCATTCCAGAAAATAGATTGAGAAGTTTAAAGAAAAAGAAATGGTCGAGATAATATAATGAGTGTTAGAAATATCGGCATTCCAGGAGTTAATCCTCCATCAAAACGTGAATGTAATGATAAAGATTGTCCTTTTCATGGGAACACACGAATTAGGGGAAAAATTACTCAAGGAGTAGTCGTCAATAAAAAATCCAGAAACACAGTAATAATTAGGCAGGATTATGTTCAATTTGTTAAGAAATATCAGCGTTATGAAAGACGTAATTCACGACTGGCATGCCATCTTCCAGAATGTTTAACCAACGATATTGAAGTTGGCGATTTAGTACGTGTAGGAGAAAGTAGAAAACTGTCAAAAACTAAAGCCTTTATAGTTTTAGATAAAATAAAAGCAGGAGCAGCGAGTTAAATGGGAACAAGAAGAAAACTTGGAAGAAAAACATTAGCCAAACCTAGAACCAGTTATGGTGTCCAAAACGGTTCGAGAATTTTTATTACCGATAATTCTGGAGCAAAAATCGCTCAAATTATCAATGTCGATGGTTCCAAAACACGAATAAGGAGACTGCCAAAGGCATCAGTAGGATCTGTCTGTACAGTAACTATTAAAAAAGGTCGACCCGATTTGCGGGGAAATATTGTAAAAGCTGTTATCGTAAGACAAAAAATGATTTATAGGAGAGTAGATGGCACGAGATTATGTTTTGAGGATAATGCTGGCGTAATAATTACTAAGGAAGGTGACCCCAAAGCAACCGAAATTCGTGGACCTATTGCAAGAGAGGCAGCAGAATTATTTCCAAGATTAGCATCAATTTCATCGTTAATCATTTAAAAAATAAGGATAAAGGTATAAAAGAAATGAAAGTAAAATCAAAACAACCTCGAAAGCAAAGAAAAGCATTGTATAATCGTAAAAACCATCAGAGGTCAAAATTATTAACAGTAAGAGTAGTTGATTTCGTACGAGAAGAGTACGGGATTAAAACACTTCCACTAAGAGTGGGAGATGGAGTCAGAATAATAGGAGGCGAATTCAAGGATTTTGAAGGAGAAGTCACCGAAATCACTAAAAATCAGAGAGCAAAAATCAAAGAAGCTTCTTTTGATAAAGTGGATGGAACTCAATTTCACCCTGCTATTCACATCTCAAAAATGGTTATAACAAAATTCACGAAAGAGAAAAAAATGGATCCATGGAGAGCAAATATGATTGAAAGAAAAGCGATCTTTGGGTTCAGAGAAGATGAACTAACAGGCCCAAAAAAACAGAAAGGGGAGGATGAAGATTAAATGACCAAACATGGAGGTTCAAGAACGCTAAAAAGACTGAACACACCTAAATTCTTACAGATAAAAAGAAAGCACGGTAAATTCTTTATGACCCCTTCACCGGGACCTCACCCGAGTAGATTATGCTTGCCTTTATTGCATATCGTAAGAGATCTTCTTGAGATCGTTGATAACTACAGAGAAGCAAAAAAACTAATAGGATTAGGGAATTTTAAAGTCGACGGAAAAATTGTTAAGGACAGGACATTCCCAGTAGGATTGATGGATGTGCTAAGTATCGTAAAAACGAACAAACATTATCGTATCTTACCTGACTCACATCATGGATTAATTTTGCACGAAATTCCTGAAGCAGAAAGCACATTCAAACTATGTAGGATAACGCAAAAAACTACTTTAAAAGGGGGTAATATACAATTAAACTTGCACGATGGGAGGAATATTTTTATCAGTGTTAAGGATCCGAAGAATCCTAAAGAAGATGTCTATAAAAGAATGGATGTATTAAAAATTACAGTTCCAGAACAAGAAATTTTAAAAGTATTAAAATTTAAAGAAGGAAATCTAGCAATAATAATGTCCGGTAAAAACATAGGACAGCTAGGAAAGGTTTTAACAATATTAAAGCGATTTGGTCCAAAAGCAAGTACTGTTTCTATACAACATAATTCAGAACATACAGAAACGCTTTACGATTATACCTTTATAATAGGAGAGGGTCAATCGGAGATTAATTTACCAAAATCAGAATAATATAAAAAGATGATTAAATAATGTCAGCGAGAGCAGCAAGAGAAACTAAGAAAAAATCTATAAAAGAGCAAGAGAAGACTTTTGAAGAAATGTGGGCTAACCCTATGAAAAAACCATATTTAGAAAAGGTAGTACTAAATATTGGAGTAGGAGCAGGCGGTGAAGAATTGGAGCGAGCAGCTACAGTGTTACAAACTATCTCTGGCAAAACTCCTATGAAAACTCTTTCTAAAAAAAATGTTAAAGAGTTCAATTTACGAATTGGACGCCCAATAGGCACAATGGTAACTATACGAGAACAAGAGGCAGAAAAGTTATTAAAACGATTACTTGTAGTTAACAATGACAAAATGCTTAGAAGGAGTTTTGATAATTATGGAAATTTCGGTTTTGGGATAACTGAGCATATTACCATTCCTGGAGTTGAATATGACAATATTATTGGTATTTGGGGCCTTGATGTCGTTGGGAGAATTGTAAGACCTGGAATGAGAGTAAAATTTAGAAGAAAAAGTAGAGCAAAGGTTCCCAAACACCACTATGTTTCGCGAGTAGAAGCACAGTATTTCTTGAAAACGAAGTTTGGAGTCGAAATCGTAGACAAATTAGATTTAGACTATATTTAAAAGAATAAAATGATGATTATGCCGCAAGGTAAAATAGGTAAAGGTCAAAGAGAGTGTAGACGATGTCATACTCATAGAGGCTTGATAAGAAGGTATGGCTTATATATATGTCGTAGATGCTTTTACGAAATTGGAAAAGATATTGGATTTTATAGGTATGATTAAAACGATATTTTGGTATGAGGTGTAGAAAATAGCGAATACATTAGCCGATATGTGTAATAATCTTAAGAACTCAGAAAGAGCAAGGAAGAAGGAAGTAACCATCAGTCCTGCTTCTAAATTAAACCAAATGGTTCTTAGAATCTTTCAACAACACGCATATGTTGGAGAGTTTGAAAGATATGACGATGGGAGACAAGGTAAATTCAAAGTTGCGCTATTAGGCAAAATTAATCATTGCTCGGGTTTAATGAGGCTTAATTACAACATCTCGCAATTCGAATCACTTGAAAGAAAGCTACTACCAGCACCAGGTTTAGGAATAATCGTGTTAACTACAAATCAAGGCATTATGACCATGAAAGAAGCCGAAGAAAAACATATTGGCGGTATGACTTTATGTTATATCTACTAATAGTGGAGAAAGGTAAGGATATATGGTAAAAATAGCATTTTTTAAGGAAGAACTGGAAATTCCGGAGGGTGTCACTGTTTCCCTTGACGGAAACCATCACATTAGTGTAAGTGGACCTAACGGAAAGATAACAAAGGACTTTTCGCATATCAGAGGAATAAAGGTTTCAATTGAAGACAATCTTATGATTTTCACTACAAACTTCCCAAAAAGTGGAACCCTTGCTTTAGTTAAAACTATTATCAATCTAATTAAAAATTTAATAAATGGAGTTCAAACAAACTATAAATACATTTGTAAAATATGTTATAGTCATTTTCCATGCACGGTGGAAGTCAAACCGGATAAAATGGAAATTCACGTTGTAAACTTCCTTGGAGAGAGAGCTCCAAGAGTTACTAAATATCTAAAAAATGTAGAAGTTAAAGTTGACGGCGAGGATGTAATATTAACCGGCCCCGATAAAGAAACATTAGGTCAGACTGCTGCCAACATAAAAAAAGCTTGTAGAATAAGAAAGAAAGACCCAAGAGTCTTTCAAGATGGTGTATACCTCTATAAAATTCAAAGTGGAGAC
>JAGXNZ010000086.1 GCA_019894655.1 Promethearchaeota archaeon
ATTTTGAGGCATTGAAAGATCCAATTACTTATACCCATATTAAGTTCAATTCCTTAATTCCTATAATTAAAATCATACATTTAAATGTTTGCGTTTTATGGATTTATCAGTTAATAAGAATCCTCTTTTAAAAAATTGATTAATATCATTTCATCGAAAAATTTTAATAAGTTAGATTTTTCTAATTATATAATGCGACATTTTTATAAAAGTCACGGAAAACACTGTTATCTGCGATCTTTTCAAACCGTTTGTAAAAAGTGCAGCGCTGATGTTTTATACTGGGAATGTACTCATGGAAGTAAAATTTTTTTTGAATACCCCCCGTATGGAAAATTAATAAGACATAATTGTCGGAAATCTCGTGGAATATTAAGGGGGAAAAAAAATTATCCAATTGTTGTTAAAACACCTAAGGGTCTATTAGAAGAACCATATTATAGTTGTGCTGTGTGTGGAAAAATCTTTAGAGATGAAGGATCCTTAAAAGATCACTTTAATGCACAAAGGAAAAATGACTTAGAACATAAAATGTTTTCTAGTAATAAAATGGCGTCTCAAAACATAAATAGTAGTATGAACAATTCATCCACTAACCACAATACAGTTCAACATAAACCTAAGTTTGGAAGAATCAATATTAAGACGTCAAAAGATGAATAAATCATTGACCACAAATTTTTAATACAAATTTTATAATTATATTTATACTATTATTATTATTAATTCTGTATTAGATATTTTATTCTAAAAAATTGGAGAAAAAAATGCCAACTGATCCAGCTACCGTTGTGTACAATTTAATACAAAAAGATCCAAGTATTATTGCTGCCGCTATAATTCAAGGAAAAGACACCATTCTTTACACAACAGACAATTGGGATATTAGTCCTGATATCGGTAGAGTAATTTCTAGCTGGAACAGTCTGAACGCACCATTTATAATGCTTTCAGGAGTGAAATATTCAGTACTTCAGTGTACATCAGAAAGAATAGTCGCTACTTCAATTCGAGGGGAAGGGCACATTATTGGGGCGAAGGACGAAGAACATAAAGTGATTATTTATCTCGAGCCCGATGGGGAAGCAATGGGAGCTACAATGGATACATCGAGAGCCCTTTCAGAATTAAGCTCAAAACAAAATTACGTCGATTCAAATTCCCAATTAGGCACTGTAGGTGAAAAAGTTCAACCAAGTGCTGGAGCCAACATAGATCCTCAACTGAAGGGAGAGGTTCAGTCGTTTTTAGAATGGATTAAAGACAATGAAGGTCTATCGGGATATATAAATTATTATCTTCAGCAGAACAACTCATCCATCATCTCAGAACTTTCAAAAATATATTCTGAGCTAAGGCAGATTTTTGGAGTATAGGTTCTCACGAGCCCATGTACAAATGTATAAAAGATTTCGAAACGATATTATTATAGAAATTGATTATCAAATTAGTGGTATAATTGGAAAATCCAAGGAAAGACAATAAAAAACCTGCTACAATCAAAGGTTCGACTTCTAAATCAAAACCTAAAGTTTCTAAAGAAAAAAATAACGACCAGAAAAAATATGTTATTAAAAAAAAGAAAAAGATTGATAATTCAAAATTAGCTACTTCAACCGTAGAGGATGTTGAATTAGGGATCCCGTTAGTTCCAGAATCGCCAAAAAAGAAGAATAAACTAACAATTAATTCTCCAGGGTTATCTGCTGATCTTTTAAAACAAATGAAAATCTTAGAATCTGATAAAGTTAAAGTTGTTCTAGTTAATTGCGAACGATGTAGAGAAATAATCCCGGTACCTATCCCTAAAAATTATGTTATAAAATCTGACTTACCTGTTGTTCCAATTAGTTATATTCATAGTAATTCTCATAAGAAGGATCAACATTGTATTACTCTCCATCTTGATCATGATTTTGACGTACGTAGACAGCGGATTTCTGATGTAGTGTTTTCTCCTGAATAATTATAATTGTCATGGTTTCAAATTTAAACCTTAATTATTAAATTGTTGAGCTAAAACCTATAGCTAAGAATAAATATGTTACCCTAAGGTTTATTAAAGGTAAGACAACAAACTAGAAAATATCGCTATCAGGATAGGAATTAAACATAGTAAGCAAAGAAAATAAAGAAAACTGTATCTCCACTTTAAATCGTTTGGATTTAATATAGTATTACAATTATAGCAATTTTTAAGATTAGCATTAGCGATTTTGCTGCCACAATAATAACAGCCAATATCACCTCTGTCTTCTCTGATCGAATTATCGTCCTTAGATTCTAACATTCAATGTTGATAACGAATTTGATTTAAAAGAATTAAAAAAATACTAACAATTATAATATATATTCTAAAGTTAAATATAATTATAAAATCATTGATTTTTAGGTGATCGTACTATTTCTGGTTTCATAGGTAAAAGTATTAGGTTAGAACGAATATTTAATAGAGATACAAAAAGAACAATTATAGTTCCAATGGATCATGGATTAACCTTAGGTCCTATTAAAGGAATAGAAAGAAATTTAGGAGAAATGGTTAACAAAATTGCTTTAGGTGGCGCTAATGCGGTTTTAGGACATATCGGGATTCCACTATACGGTCATAGAGGATATGGTCCGGATATCGGATTGATACTACACTTATCAGGATCAACATCATTAAGCCCAGAATCAAACTATAAAGTATTAGTAAATAATGTACTGGAAGCTGTAAAGTTGGGTGCTGATGGCGTATCTTTACACATTAACATTGGAACAAAAACGGATCCCGAAATGTTAGAAATCTTGGGAAATGTTTCACGCGAGTGCAGAGAATTTGGGATGCCACTCTTGGCAATGATGTATCCTCGTGGAGAAAATATTGAAAACGAACACGATGTTCAAGTTGTTAAAATCGCCGCAAGAGTTGCTGCGGAACTCGGAGCAGACATAGTAAAAACTAATTGGACAGGAGATCCTGATTCCTTTAAAGAGGTTGTTGCAGGGTGTATGGCACCAGTTATTATCGCTGGAGGTGAAAAGGCCAGTTTGAGAGAACTTTTAGAACTAACTAAACAATCCATAGAAGTTGGTGGCGCAGGCGTCGCGTACGGAAGAAATGTATTTCAAGCAGAGGATCCTACGAAAGTTGTAAAGGCTTTATATTTAATTGTTCATAATAATTACGAAGTAAGTGAAGCCATTAAAGAAATTAAGAGTTAAAACTCTAATTTTTACGATTAAGGGAATGTTTTAAAATGAAACCAATTGTTGAAAGACGGAAACAAATTGAAAATATTTTTTTTTACATTTCTATTTTTAAATTAGTGAAAAGTTATCTCGTACTTATTTCCGATGAAGAAGGCATGGGCATCGGAACCGTAACGTTAGGAATCCCTCCGATAATTGAGAATATGAAAACTTCTTCCGCATCTCACCAAATATTTGGAGTTCAAAGTAAAATTTTAAGTAAGATTATCGTCGAAAAGATTTCCTCTGACCTCAAAGAGCCTGTATTGTTGCTTCTTTTTTTAAAACACATCAAAGAAGATCAAGAGGTTACCAAACCTTTAATAGAATTACTGAAGGAAGCATTAAATGAAATTTCTCAGAAAAAATAAAATAGTGACTATTTTGGAAAGAGTCTTACGAGTTTCTATTCTTAATTTTACTATTAAAAATGCAGGGAAGGGGATTTGAACCCCTGTAGACCTATGTCAATGGATCTTGAGTGTGGCGCAAGAACTACTTTATTACGTGTTCTCGATTGTGTCCACCGCCGTTGACCGCTTGGCTATCCCTGCTACACTTAGGAGTTATTTAAAGAATTGCGATATAGTTATTGTTAAATAGAAAATGGATGCACAATTTTGCTTGATTTTTACCCTATAAGAAAAATGAATACGAAAACAACCGCCATCACACCAAACATGACTATCATTTGAATTCTGCCTTTTTTTTTCTTCTTTTTTTGGCTGGTGTGATAATGATCTCGACAGTTTTGGCTACAAAATTGCTTATCTGTTGGCATTGCTTTTCCACAAATAGGACAATGGCTATGAGGTCCCCATTTTTTTTTAATTTGATCTTTCCAAGTAGATTGAGACATTCTCTTTTTACTCAAGTGCTAAGTTTTTAATTACTATGTTAGAAAAATGTGCTAAATTTTAATATTTTATTATAAAAAAGTTATTTCGTGATTGTTGTACCTATGTTCACTTTTTCGTTATTCCATAATGTTTTAAACTGATCTAAATTCGAACCCGAAATTACAGATACAACAACATTACTTCTTTTTAATATCTGTAAAGAAACTGCATCAAAAATCCTATATTCTCCAGCCGCAGCTTGAGTATCTTCGGACATTTCTAAAATAATTTTTTGAAGGGAATCATAATTAAGTTCTCTCAATAATTTTGCATCATCAAAAACTTTTGGATCTTTGTCATAAATGCCATCCACATCAGTGAGGATTACTAAACGCGCGGCTTTTAAAAATTCTGCTACTTGAATCGCTACAGAAGTTGTTGATTGTCCCGGCTGCAATCCTCCCATTACTACAATTTTATGTGAATTAAGAGCAACTGCAAGTTCTTCGAAAGATTTTGGAACCTGAGGATAAGCAAAATCTTTCATGTTAGCCACTATCAATCGGGAGTTTATTCGCGATATATCAATTCCTATCATATCACATAATACTTCATTATCAGTAAATTCTCTTATTGCTTTAATGTATTGTCTAGCAATAATTCCGCCTCCGCATACGATAACGATTGAATTGTAATTTTTG
>JAGXNZ010000087.1 GCA_019894655.1 Promethearchaeota archaeon
CACTATGGTTTGTTCTACTCGTCCCACCTGCCATTAAAATGTCACAAAAATTAATAATGCTCCCTAATGTGACAAAAGGAAATAGAATTGTTTGTTTAAGACCTACGGTATGAGCACCATTAGCTTCCTCCTCCAGAAGGCATCCTTCTCGGACTTCGGCACCATCACCCATATTCGCAGAATCCAGAAATGTTGATCCTTCAAAATATCCCCCTTTTAATTCAACTTTTTTCTCTAATTGACAATTTTTAATAGTAACTGGAGACCTGCTGCCTAGCTTAACTCCCGGCATAATAAGTGTCTTTTTGCCAGATATTTTACATCCTGAGTGTATTGTAACATCCTCAGATGATATTCGATTAATATCGACTTCCTCGCTAATTTCAACCGAAGAAGGATTTGGAATTTTAACTCCTTTTTCAATTAAAGCAGTGATTAATGAGTTTTTATTATATACCATATAATCAAATCTCTTTACTGGTTCATATTTCTCATTTTTTTAATAGAAATAATTTCTAACTTCTAATAAACCTTTTTTAGTAATTTATATATTATTATTATTTTTTAGTGGAAATCATTGAATATTAAAAATAGAAATATCTTCGTTAATTAATTTTATAAAATCTTTAATCTAATTCATTCATTCCATCACTTCAACTTTTAACATGTTATTACTAGTATACTCTCTGCTATAGTGTCCCAATTAGATTTGAGAATTATTATAAACTTTTCTTAATAATCCCTTTATTTGGATCATGGTAATAAAGAGTATTTGGAGGGATATTCTCCATTACTATTGTATGTGCTCCGATTCTTGAATTTTCACTAATGATTTTACCCGTCATAATACTTACATTTATTCCAGTTTTAACGTTTGGTCCGATAATAGTACCTAATTTTCTTCTTCTTGAGTCAACTAAATGACCTTTAATTAACACTTTAACGCTCTTTTCATCAAATCTTAAATTTGCAACTTTAGTTCCTGCTCCCAGATTTACATTCTCACAAACAATTGAATCCCCTACATAATTAAAGTGAGGAATTGTAGTATTTGATAAAATAATAGAATTTTTAACTTCACTCATGCCAATGTAGCAATCATTAGCAATGTATGTGTGTGGTCTTATAAATGAATTAGGTCCGATTAAATTGTTATTTCCGATATAACAAGGACCCTGAATGTAAGAGCCAGATCGAACATTAGTTCCTTCTCCAATATACACTTTCCCTGAGATTTGAACATTTTCTTCAATTGTACCCAAAATTTTCTTTTCTATTTTATCTAAAAGATAACTGTTGGCATCTAAAAATTGCCAAGGTAATCCTATATCACTCCAGAAATAATCTTTTATGGTATAACCTGCAATGTTCCCATTTAATTGATTTATCAGAATATCCATAGAATCTGTAAATTCATATTCCCCTCGAATAGATTTTTCAGTCTTTTCAATTGCTTGAAAGATTTTAGATTCGAATATAAAAACACCTGCATTTGCTAAATTTCCTATATTCATCTCTGGTGTGGGTTTTTCAATAATTTGTTCTACAAAACCATTAGGATTTAAAGAGATGATACCAAATTCTGCAGGATTTTTCACTTCCATTAATAAAATTACACCCTCTACTTTGTTTTCATTAAATTTTTGTACAATTTCTTGATAAACTTTAGGCTCTATTAATAAATCTCCATACATAAATAATACAGATTCATTGTTCGCAAAATTTTTAGCTAATCCAAAAGCATGAGCAGTTCCCAATTGATCCTCTTGTGTGATATAATCAATTCTTAAATTGAATTTTTCTATTCCGGTTCCAAAATACTCTTTAATAATCTCGTTTTTATATCCAACTATTAATAAAATTTCACTAATCCCTGCGGCTTTTAACCCTAAGATTGTGTGTTCTAACAATGGCTTACCTGCCAGATGGATCATAGGTTTTGGGCGAGAAGAAGTTATAGGCATCAATCTCTTTCCCTTTCCCGCAGCTATGATAATAGCTTTCATATAAGAGATTAGTTGATGATTATTTTAAAATTTACTTAAGAAATTTAACAAGGATCATAAATTATTAAATAGGTGAAGACGATGATAGCATTATGAATTAAGCTTTATAACAATTAAAATTCAACAACCAACAGATAAGTATCACAATATCTTCTATTGATGACTTTTCACGCTTTTTCTACACGAAATATATGGCTCTTCCAACCTTCTAGTTCAACATATAACCCATTTTCATCGAGATCGTTTCCTTTATACTTATACTCTTTTTCATTTAGTAAATCTGTGAAGCACCAGTCGTAAATTCCATAAGTTATTTCATTTATTGTTACATGAGCCTTGGAAGGATTTGGATTATAGTTGACTACGATCAATAATCTCTGATCGCCTTTTAGCCATTGATATGAGATAATATTTCTGAATGAAGTATCGTTTGAATCCGTAGGTCCTACATCGCATAGAAGCCATTTTGCTTCATTCCACTCTTTTCCGGGAATGATCTTTAAAAGTTTATCGTAAAATTCCGCAATTACTATATTGTCTTCTTCAGTAGGTCCTCGTCCTAACTGTACAGGTATTTTTATTTCGTATCCGCGTGTTTGACCTTCATAAATCAATCGCGCACCAGGTAATGTTGAAGTAATAATTGAAGCAGCCATCGAAGCATCAGCCCCAAATACTGCTATCGCTCTTGGTTCGTCGTGATTTTCAATAAATCGAAGCAGTCTTTTTTGGTAGTTTATATCAGCGTTAATATGTTCTTTTATACCTTGAACATTAGATTTTATTAAACGCTCGTATAATCTTCTATCGTAACAATAATCGAAGCCTTGCTGAATTAATTCCCATTCCATATCCCAATAAACTTCAGCAATAAACTTAAAGTCGGGATGTTTTTTCTTCACTGCGGATATGATATCTACCCAATACTCATTCTCAAGTGGTAAACCCGCTTTTTCACCCCAAGTTTTACTGAAAACATCATTAATCATCAACATTGCCATATCACACCTTACACCATCACACTGTTCTGCAATTGAAAGGAGAGTGTTGATTGCTTTGGAACGTGCTTCAGAAGAAAATGCATTTAATTGTACCGTGTCTGTCCAAGGGGCAAAATTGGGATCTCTACCATGAGCATAGACGGTATCTCCTACTGAAAAAAAATCGTAAGGTTTGGTCATTAATTCTTCTAAGGTTCCTTTTATAAATACATCCGATTTCTCAAGCGTCCAGAGATGATCAATCGATACGTGATTAGGAACATAATCTAAAATAAGTGGTAAACCATGTGCTATTAAATCGGCTCTAAATGATTTTAGAGCATCATAACCTCCTAATTGAGAGCTGACATGATAATAATACACCGAATAAGGAGACCCAACAACATCTTGAGTGCTGTAATATCTCAATGCTTTACGATACTCCTCCTGTAAGCCCTCATGATTCATTGCAATTTCTCTTCCTATAGGACTACGTTCCCAAACACCCATCAACCAGACGGCATCATAAGGAGTTAATTCCTGATCTATTAGTTCAATGGGTATTGAATCAAGTTTAATACTATAACCATATATATCAGATAAACTTGTTAACCACGGCCATGTGTTAATCTCGTATATTTTTGGATGGACGGGCCAAGATAGTTCTTTCGTAGGCATGATTATTCTTACTTTTTTTTATTTTTGAGGATTAATTACTATGTAATATACCGCTTAATTTAAACAATGAATTTTATTATTTACAAAATCATTGATCAAATACCTAATTGTAATTTTATGATATTTTTTAGTAATCAATATATATAAATTATTAAATAATCATACTATAATTAAGAAAAATAAAAGAAGTGAGTTTCGAAAGTGAGTGAAGAGAAGGAAGCAATAAGAAAGTTGATAATGCTAATTTCTGATCTTCGGGCCAAGGATGAAGAACGATATGAAGCCCATGTCAATTTTATGAACGAAACAATCAAAATGATCAGCGCTATCGAATCCCAAATGAACAAACATTGGTCCACGGTATTAGATTCTCTCAAAGAATTGAATGAAAATATCAACAGTAATTTAGATTCATTACTCACTGGGATTAATCCTAAAGGGCTTAGAGAAACGTCCAAATCACTTCAAGAAATTATGGACACAATGAATAAAAGCGTACAATCAATGAATTTGGAAAAAGTACTTAGCGAGCTTAAAGTTTTAAAAGGCTCTACTCCTGTAAACACACAACCAGTTCCTCAAACTATACCCATCGGTCAACAACCAGAACTAATAACCGCTAACATTAACCTAAAGCCTCCAACTGGAGTCCCCGCACCAACAATAGATGAAGAAGAAGTTTATGGATTTGTTCCAGGGAAAAAGAAGAAGAAAAAGAAAGAAGATGATGACGAACCACATCTAATGAAACCGTCAGATTTGTTCAAAAGATAGTATCTATAAATATTATTCTTGTTTATACATTTCTCGTATCTTTTAATCTTTCCATGAACGGGATGAGAGTTTTTCTTACTTGTTCAATATTTTCACCGATTTTTTTGAAATTGATAACTATAGCAGGTATGTTATACTCTGTTTTTAGTTTTTCTTTTAGCCTTTCATAAGTTTTTGAAATTGATGGGCACCCGTATACTTGATTGAAGATCAATCCATCAATGTTCATTTTGCCAGCTGCGTTTAAATACGAATTAGTCATGTTTTCATCGTCACATCCTATTCCTTTTGTTGAGGCGTTTAATAGAAAACGCGCATATTCTTCTATAGGATCAGATTTGTGAGATATAGGAATTTCTTCTAAAAATCCTAACACATCCCAATCTGCATAAATTATCCTACCCCCTAATTTATAGATAATTTCGTGAATTTCTGGTTCCCAACCTTGATACATGGGAGCAAATAGCAACTTTGGCATATGAGAGACGTCCATTCCTATACCCTTTCTTATCCTCTCTCTCATCTCTTTAATTAATTGGCTCAAATTTTCTAAATATCTTTGTGCGTTTGAATTATAATCTTGGAATGTGATAGTTAAGAGTGCTAAAATTTCTGCAAATGTAGCCGGATTGCATGGATAAAAGTTGGAATCGCTAATCTCGTAAAGAATAGTTTTATAAAACCGTTTTACTTGATTGCCAATACGAAACTGCTTCTGTAAGCTATTATCTGACACAAAATTTCCTGTGATCTTCTCTAATTCACTAATTCCATTTTTGACATTATTTACCATTTCACTTAAGGTAATATCTTCATTTTCTGAATTCTTCGAAGGAATATCGATTATAATTTGTTTTGGTACTATCGTTTTTAACGATTCTGAAAATTTATTCCAACTTCCACATCGCATTGCGAAGCTAAGATTCGCATCTAAATTCTTACCTTTAGATTTATGCATTCCATAAAGCGCATTAACCCCATAACATAACTCTGAAGGAACGCCATTACTCACGCCTATCTCATACATTTCATTATATTTATTATTGATAGAAGTAATAACATCTTCGAGAATCTTATCAACTATTTTTAACACATCAAACTGACGAGCGATCTCAAGGAATTTAGAAGTTAAACTCCATCCTAATACAGATGTAGCCGATTGTAAAGGCATTAAATACTTGCTAACTTCGAAAGTTTCCATTCGAATTGGGAAAACGGGCACAGCACCAACTGCAAAAGCTAAATCAGGAAATCCTAAAGCGACTGAGATGAGTTTTTTCTTTTCTCTAATTTTTTTTCTTTTTAAATAATCTCTACCTGTCAAAAAGTTTGAAGCCATCTTTAGAACAGAGGTAAAGCTTACAACATCATCAGCGTATATGCTCGTTTTAGGTTCATCTCAAATTGCAGTTATTTATTTCGTTTGTTAGGACTACAATTTAAAAATAGTCATATAAAAGTAATAAATTTTATGAGTAAATTTTAAGGTTCTAAAATACTATATGAAACATTTTTAACCTGTTTTTGAGTTAAAGTTATTATATTTTAATATAAAATTACAATTAATGTATGATTACGATTACGAAATGGTTTACAGTTTAACGTGAAAGGCTTACTTTTAAAAATATTAACTTTTTAACAGAA